>DXEA01000038.1 GCA_019115225.1 Candidatus Evtepia faecigallinarum | reverse complement strand
GACCCGCCGGAGTCGAAGAGGACCATGACCTTGATGTCGTTGGTCCGGGGCCGGTCGAACTCCAGGTGGAGGTAGCCGGCGTTGTTGCAGGTCTCGTCGATGGTCCGGTCCAGGTTGAGCACGTCCATGGGGCCGTCCTGGCGGGTGGTCATCTGGCGCAGGCGGCGGAAGGCCAGCTGGAAGGACCGCTGGTCCAGGACGTTGTCCTCCCGGAAGTCCCGAAAGTCCCGCTCGCCGGCCACCTGCAGGGCGTGGCGGTGCTGGCCCTGGCCCCCCACCCGGATGCCCGTGGCGGCATAGCCCGAGTGGCCCATGGTGGAGGTGCCGCCGGTGCCCACCCAGTACTGGCCGCCGTCGTGGCGCTCGTGCTGCTCCCGCAGGCGCTCCTCCAGCATCTGGCGGAGCTTTTCCAGGTCGTAGGTGGTGCGGGCGTCCACCTCGTCCTTGTCGTATTTCTTCATGTTCTTGGGGTCGTGGAGCCAGTCCATGAGCTCCTGGGGGATGTCCTCAAAGTGCTCGATGCGGTCGAAGTACTCCAGAAAGACCTCGTCAAACTTGTCAAAGTCGGCCTCGGTCTTGATGAGGATGGCCCGGCTGACGTAGTAGAACTCCAGCAGGCTGTTCCGGCACAGCCCCTTCTCCAGGGCCTCCATGAGGGAGAGCCATTCATTCATGGACACCTTCAGGCCCTTGGCCCGCATGAAATAAAACAGATCGGTAAACAAAGTGTCCCTCCTTCCTCGGCAAGGTCACGCAAAAAACAGGCAAAAACAGCAGTAAGATCACCGCAGGATACAGCCGCCCAGGCGTCGCAGACTTCCAGCGCCCGCAGGCGCTGGAACAAAATCCAATGAATTTTTTTGCCGGCTTCGCCGGTGAAAAAATACTGCTCAGCCGCAAGTGTGCGGGCCCGACGGGCCCGTGCGCGCAGTCGGCTGCATCCCCCAAATTTGAGAGCCCAGCGCAGCGGGTCTCAAATTTCCTTTTACCAGCGGTAGCCGTTTTTCACGCGGTTTTTGGCGTTCTTGACGGCGGTGAGGTCTTCCGTTTTCTTGAGCAGGATGCCGGCATAGGGCAGCTCCTTCTCGATCTTGTCCGGGTCCACGCCGCCCAGGCGGAGGGCCTGGAGCCAGTCCAGCAGCTCGGAGGTGGAGGGCTTTTTGGCCACCGTGGGCAGGTCGCGGATCTGATAAAAGGCCTCCATGGCCCGCTGGAGGAGGTGGTCCTCGATGTTGTCATAGTGGGCGTGGACGATGTCGGTCATCATATCCTGGTTGGGGAAGGCGATATAATGGAAGATGCAGCGGCGCAGGAAGGCGTCGGGCAGCTCCTTCTCGGCGTTGGAGGTGATGATGACGATGGGGCGCTGCTTGGCGGCGATGGTCTCCTTGGTCTCGGGGATGTAGAACTCCATCTTGTCCAGCTCCCACAGAAGGTCGTTGGGAAACTCCAGGTCGGCCTTGTCGATTTCGTCGATGAGGAGGATCACCTGCTCGTCGTCGGCAAAGGCCTCGCCCAGCTTGCCCAGCTTAATATACTTCTTGATGTCGTCCACCCCTTCGCCGCCGAACTGGCTGTCGTACAGGCGCTGCACGGTGTCGTAGACATACAGGCCGTCCTGGGCCTTGGTGGTGGACTTGATGTTCCAGATGATGAGCTTCTTGCCCAAAGCCTCGGCGATGGCATCGGCCAGCATGGTTTTGCCGGTGCCGGGCTCGCCCTTGATGAGCAGGGGCTTTTCCAGGGCGATGGCGATGTTCACGATGCGCAGCAGGTCGTCGGAGACCACATACTTGCTGCTTCCCTTAAATTCTTTCATGGGTGTGTCTTCCTTTCCGTTGAGATTGGCTATGGGGGATGACCAATGGTCATGGTTCTAACGGTAAATATAAGCTTTTTTATTGTACCACGAACGGGGAAAAAAGTCATGGCGTTTTCCCTATCCGCTGCGCCAATTTTGTCCCACCGGGCCGGGTGTTTTTTGTCAGATGGGGAAAATCCCCCGGCGGCCCCGGCGGGGAGAAGGGCAAAAAATCTCCCCTCCCGCAGGTCCTTTTTGTGCCAGGTGCCCTATTTTCTCCCTTTGCGGAAAAACCCGTGAAAAAGCCAGGATTTTATGGTACAATGAACCGTTCGGGTGCGGCCATGGGCCGCGAAAAAAAGACAGGAGGCCACCGTCATGTCGGCAAAAGAAGAATTTATCGAAATCTTTCGCGAGCACGTCCACCGGGAGGGGGCAGAGGCCCTGCTGGACTTTCTGAGCAACAAGAGCGACTTTTTCTCCGCCCCCGCCTCGGCCCGCTACCACGGCGCCTATGCCGGCGGCCTGTGCGAGCACAGCCTGAATGTCTACCACTGCCTGGCAGACTACCTGGCCCGGGAGCGGGTGACCGACCTGTACGGCCTGGAATACTCCCAGGAATCCATTGCCCTGGTGGCCCTGCTGCACGACGTGTGCAAGATCGGCTGCTACAAGCCCTCCACCCGCAACGTGAAGGGGGAGGACGGCAAGTGGACCCAGGTGCCCACCTTCCACTACGACGATCCCCTGCCCTATGGCCACGGCGAAAAGTCGGTGTATGTGGTCAACGGCTACCTCCGCCTGACCCGGGAGGAGGCCATGGCCATCCGCTGGCACATGGGCTTTTCCGGGGACGAGGACAAGCGTCTGGTGGGCAAGGCGTTTGCCAGATATCCCCTGGCCTTCGCCCTGTCTGTAGCCGATATGGAGGCCACCTATTTCCTGGAAGGGGACGAATGATCCTTCCCGCCTGGGCCGGGCAGCCCGAACCCAGACCCAGGCAAGGCCCGCGCCGGGAGGCCCCATTCCCCGGCTCTCTTCCGCGCTCATCCGCCCCGGCAGGGCGGAACTCCGCAGGGCAAGTGCGCCCTGAGCCTGCGGAAATCACCGCGCCCTCCGGCGGAGGGAGGACGCAGGAAAGGAACTGCATTTATGTCAACCTTTGCATCCCTTGGGATCGCGGAGCCCATCCTCTCGGCCCTCACCGACTACGGCTATGAGGAACCCACCGCCATCCAGACCAAAGCCATCCCCGCCGGCATCGCCGGCCGGGACGTGCTGGGCAGCGCCCAGACGGGCACCGGCAAGACCTGTGCCTTCGGGGTGCCCATCCTCCAGCGGCTGGCCCCCCGGGGCCACGGACGGGACATCCGGGCCCTGATCCTCACCCCCACCCGGGAGCTGGCCATCCAGATCGACGACAACCTCCACGCCTATGGCAAGAACCTGCCCCTCACCGAGGCCGTCATCTTCGGCGGCGTGGGCCAGGCCCCCCAGGTGGAAAAGCTCCAGAAGGGGGTGGACATCCTCACCGCCACCCCCGGCCGGCTGCTGGACCTGTGCGGCCAGGGCTTGCTGGACCTGAGCCGGGTGGAGATCTTCGTGCTGGACGAAGCCGACCGGATGCTGGATATGGGCTTTATCCACGACGTGCGCAAGGTCATCCGCCTGCTGCCGGAGAAGAAGCAGACCATGTTCTTCTCCGCCACCCTGCCCCCGGAGATCATGGACCTGGTGGACTCCCTCCTCCATGACCCGGTAAAGGTGGCCGCCGCCCCCGTCTCCTCCCCGGTGGAGATCATCCGCCAGGAGGTCTGCCTGGTGGACCGGAAGAATAAGACCGCTCTCCTGCTGGACATCCTGCGCCAGGAGGACGTGAGGAACGCCCTGGTCTTTACCCGCACCAAGCACGGGGCGGACAAGGTGGCCCGGGACCTCACCCGCCGGGGGGTGGCCGCCGCCGCCATCCACGGCAACAAGTCCCAGACCGCCCGCCAGGAGAGTCTGCGCAAGTTCAAGGAGGGCCAGCTCCAGGTCCTGGTGGCCACGGACATCGCCGCCCGGGGCCTGGACATCGAGGACCTGGCCTATGTGTTCAACTACAATCTCTCTGAAGTCCCTGAGACCTATATCCACCGCATCGGCCGCACCGGCCGGGCGGGGAAGGGGGGCACCGCCATCTCCTTCTGCGACTACGGGGAGATGCCCCTGCTGCGGGACATCGAAAAGCTTTTGAAAAAGCCCGTCCCCCGGCGGCAGCACGACTACCCCATGGAGGTCTTTGAGGTCCCCACCAAGGACGCCAAGGGCCGGGTGGTCAACCCCGAGGACGCCGAGGCCCGCCAGGCCGCCCGGGAAAAGCACGCCCAGCAGCGCAAGCAGGCCGCCGAGAAGGCAGCGGAGAAGGCCGCCAAACAGGCCGCCCAGGAAAGCCCAGAGGCCCAGGGCGAGGAAACCCCCGCCTCCTCCGGCCGCAAGCGCCGCCGGGGCAAGGGCAAGGGTACCCAGCAGGCCGCCCCGGCGCCCGCCCCCGCACCGGAGGCCCCCAAGAAGGAGCGGCGGACCTATCCCCACGGCAAGCAGAACCTGGGCTCTTTGGAGGACTTCCTGGCCGCCCAGCCCACGGAGGAGGCCCCCGACCTCTCCTTCCACCACCGGGACCCCCTGGAGGGGGACGTGATCATGGACGCCACCGCCCGCCTGCTGGCGGCCAAGCCCGTCTATCACTACTACAAGCCCAACGCCGGCCACGGCAGGCACGGCAAGGGGGAGAAGAAGGGCCAGAAGGAAAAGACCGCCAAAGCCCCCAAGGCGCCCCAGGCCGCCCAGGCCGCCCAGCCCCGCAAGCACCCCAAGAAGGGGGCCCCCGCCCCCGCCCAGAAGGGCGCCCCCGCTGCCGGCCGCGCCTCTGCCCGGTCCAACCGGGGCCGGGGCCGCATCCCCCCCCGGCCGGAACCCCCCAAGAGCCGGCAGAAGGACTCCACTGAGCAGAAAAGCCTCATGAAGCCCTTCTACATCGACCATGACTAAGGCCGCCCGGCGTCCCCCCCGGCGCCCTTCCCCTGCCCGCCGCCAGCCTGCCCGGCGTCCCCCGGAAAAGCCGCCCCGGCGGCGGTGGGGCTGCCTGACCCGGCTGCTGGTCACCGTTGTGGTGCTGGCCGCAGCTGTGGGCTGGTTCTGGTGGCAGCAGAACGGCCTGTCCAGCGAGACCATCGCCGTGCCCAGCGCCCCCGACGGCTTTGCCGGCTACCGCATCGCCGTGATCTCGGACCTGCACGGCAAGGAGTTCGGCCAGGACAATGAAAAACTCATCGACTATGTCCGGGACCTAGAGCCCGACCTCATCGCCGTGACGGGGGACCTCATCCACGACCCGGCCCAGATGGCCATGGTGGAGCCGGTGGCCAAGGGCCTGGCCTCCATCGCCCCCGCCTATTATGTCACCGGCAACCACGAGTGGGCCGCGAAAGTGGTGCCCGAGCTGGAAGAACTACTGGAGGAATGCGGCATCCATGTGCTGTCCAACGAGTATGTGATGCTCACCGAGGGGGGCGACCAGATCGCCCTGGTGGGGGCCGAGGACAGCAACGGCTACGCCGACCAGATCACCGTAGGGGAGCTGGCCGACCGGGTCCGCCGGGAGCAGGGGGATGTGTACACCATCCTCCTGAGCCACCGGAACAACCACTATGAACAATACCAGGAGGCCCGGGTGGACCTCACCCTGTCCGGCCACGCCCACGGGGGCCTCATCCGCCTGCCGGGCACCGACGGACTCATCGGCCCCAAGCGGGAGCTGTGGCCCCAATATACCGCCGGGCTCTACGACCTGAGCTATGGGCAGATGGTGGTCTCCCGGGGGCTGGGGAACCAGTTCCCCTGCTTCCGGCTCTTCAACCGCCCGGACGTTCCCCTGGTGGTGCTGGAGTGACCGCCGCGAAATCGAGAGAGAAAGAAGACAGCCGTCCATGAATACCAACCGCAAGCAATTTGCCCGAGGCCTCCGGGTGGGCGTGCCCATCTCCCTGGGCTATCTGGCGGTGTCCTTCACCCTGGGCATCACCGCCAAAAACGCCGGCCTGAGCGCCTTCCAGGCTACCCTGACCAGCCTGCTGGTCAACGCCTCGGCGGGCCAATATGCCGCCTTCACCGCCATGGCCGCCCAGAGCGGCTTTCTGGAGATCGCCATTTTAGAGGCGGTGACCAACGCCCGCTACATCCTCATGTCCTGCTCTTTGAGCCAGAAGCTCCCCCCCAAGGGGAAGCTGTGGCACCGGCTGGTCATCGGCTTCAACGTCAACGACGAGCTCTTCGGCATGGCCATTGCCGAGCCGGACAAGCTCAACGCCTGGTACTACTTCGGCATGATGACCGTGGCCATGCCCGGCTGGGCCCTGGGGACCTTCCTGGGCACTTCCGTGGGCAACGTCCTGCCGGCCAACGTGGTCAGCGCCCTGAGCGTGGGCCTGTACGGCATGTTCCTGGCGGTCATCATCCCCGCGGCCAAGAAGAGCAAGATCATCCTGGGGGTGGTGGCCGTCTCCATGGCCGCCAGCTTCGCCTTAGACTGCATCCCCCTCTTTGCCCAGGTGGCCTCGGGGACCCGGATCATCCTCATCACCGTGGTCATCGCCGCCGGGGCCGCCCTGCTCTTCCCCGTAAAGGAAGAGGGAGAGAAGGAGGCCGAGCATGGAGCCTAACGTCTATCTGTACATCGCCGTGGTGGCAGGGGTGACCTATCTCATCCGGGTCCTCCCCCTGACCCTCATCCGGCGGGAGATCAAGAACACCTTTCTCCGCTCCTTCCTCTACTATGTGCCCTATGTGACCCTGGCGGCCATGACCTTCCCCGCCATCCTCCAGGCCACCGACAGCGTCTGGTCGGGGCTGGCGGCCCTGGTGGTGGGGGTGATCGTGGCCTGGTGCAGCGGCAACCTCTTCCTGGTGGCCGCCTCCGGGTGCCTGGTGGTCTTTATCGTCGAACTACTGCTGTGAAGGGAGAAGCCATGGAAGAGATCATCGCCCCCACCCCCTATGAGGCGGGGACCTATCAGGTGGCCGTCATCGGCGCCGGCCACGCGGGCATCGAGGCCGCCCTGGCCTGCGCCCGGCTGGGCCTTGCCACCCTGTGCTTTACCATCAACTTAGACGCCGTGGGCAACATGCCCTGCAACCCCGCCATCGGCGGCACCGGCAAGGGCCACCTGGTCCGGGAGCTGGACGCCCTGGGGGGCGAGATGGCCAAGGCCGCCGACCGGGCCTGCATCCAGTACCGGGTGCTCAACCGGGGCAAGGGCCCTGCCGTCCACTCCCTGCGGGCCCAGGCCGACCGGCGGGAGTACCAGAAGATCATGAAGCACACCCTGGAGCGCCAGGAAAACCTGTGGGTGAAGCAGGGGGAGGTCATCCGCCTGCTCACCGAGGACGGCCGGGTCACCGGGGTGCAGACGGACACCGGGGCCATCTACCGGGTCCAGGCGGCCATCCTCTGCTCCGGGACCTATCTGGGGGGCAAGACCATCATCGGCCCCGTGGCCAAGTGGAGCGGCCCCGACGGCATGTTCGGGGCCAACCGCCTGACGGAAAGTCTGCGCCAGGCGGGGCTCACCCTGCGCCGGTTCAAGACGGGCACGCCCCCCCGGGTCAACGCCCGCTCGGTGGATTTCTCCCGGCTGGAGCGCCAGGACGGGGACGAGGACGCCATGCCCTTCTCCTTTGAAAGTGAACACCCCGCCCCCAACCGGGTGTGCTGCTACATCACCTACACCAACGAGAAAACCCACGAGATCATCCGGGCCAACTTAGACCGCTCCCCCCTCTTCTCCGGGGTCATCGAGGGGGTGGGGCCCCGGTACTGCCCCTCCATTGAGGATAAGGTGGTCCGCTTTGCGGACAAGCCCCGGCACCAGCTCTTCTTAGAGCCCATGGGGCTGGATACGGAGGAGATCTACATCCAAGGCTTCTCCTCCTCCCTGCCGGAGGATGTGCAGCTGGACATGCTCCACACCCTGCCCGGCCTGGAGCAGGCCGAGATGACCCGCCCGGCCTACGCCATCGAGTACGACTGCGTGGACCCCACAGAGCTGCTGCCCACCTTAGAGCATAAAAAGGTCCGGGGCCTGTATGGGGCGGGGCAGTTCAACGGCTCCTCGGGCTATGAGGAGGCCGCCGTCCAGGGCTTTGTGGCCGGGGTGAACGCCGCCCGGAAGATCCTGGGCAAGTCCCCCCTCATCCTGGACCGGAGCCAGGGGTACATCGGGGTCCTCATCGACGACTTAGTGACCAAGGGGACCAACGAGCCCTACCGGATGATGACCTCCCGGACGGAATACCGCCTGCTCCACCGGCAGGACAATGCCGACCAGCGGCTGTGTCCCATCGGCTACGAGATGGGGCTGGTGAGCCGGGAGCGGTATGAAAAAGTGTTGGAAAAGTACGACCAGGTCAAGCGGGAGATCCACCGGCTGGAGCACACCGGCACCAAGGACGGGCGGCTGTGCGACCTGCTGCGCCGGCCGGAAAACAGCTATG
>DXEA01000005.1 GCA_019115225.1 Candidatus Evtepia faecigallinarum | reverse complement strand
GCCGGCCTGCCCGCCCACATGGCCATCGCCACCAACAAGCTCAGCTCCGCCATGGGCACCACCCTCACCACCATCCGCTTTGCCCAAAAGGGATATATCCGCTGGCGGCGGGGGCTTTTGTGTGCCCTGTGTGCCATGGTGGGCTCGGCCACCGGGGCCCGGCTGACCCTGCTGCTGGATGACCAGACCTTTAAGATGCTCATGCTGGTCATCCTGCCTCTGACGGCCCTGTATGTCCTTCGGGGCCGGTCCCTGGAGCAGCACAAGGAGCCCTTCGGCCCCGCCAAGACCGCCGCCATCGCCATGGCCGCCGCCCTGGTCATCGGGGCCTATGACGGGTTCTATGGGCCGGGCACGGGGACCTTCCTGCTGCTCCTGCTCACGGGGCTGGCCCGGCTGCCCCTCACCGAGGCAAACGGCACCACCAAGGTCATCAACCTCACCACCAACCTCTCCGCCCTGGCCGTCTTTCTCTTTCACGGAAAGGTCCTGCTGCCCCTGGGTCTCACGGCGGGGTGCTTCGGCCTGGCGGGCAACTACCTGGGCACCCGCTTCTTTGACAAGGGGGGCAGCAAGGTGGTCCGGCCGGTGATGCTGGGGGTACTGGGGCTGTTCTTCCTCAAAGTTCTCTCAGAGCTGCTGTGACCGCTAAAACAGGTTCTCCAGGTTGACCTCCTCCGCCCGCTGGATGGCGGCCAGCTTTTCCAGGGCCCGGCGGCTGGCGGCCAGGTACTCCCCGTCCTCCTGGCCGTCCAGGGTACCGTCCAGCTCCCCCAGCAGGGCGGAGAGCTCGTCGATCTCCCCGTGGACCTGGACCAGGCGCAGCCGTCTTTGCTGCTCCTGCCACCGCTGCTGGGCCTGCTGGGTCAGGCGGGCGGCTTCGTCCCAGTCCCCCGCCCGGACGGCGGCGGCCCCTTGGGTCAGGTCCTCCTCCATGGGGGAAGTGACGCTATACAGCCAGGCCGTGTTCCAGGCCAGCAGGGCCACCATGACGGCCAGGATGCCCAGGGCGATCCAGAGCTGCCTCATACCGTCTCCTCCTTGGGGGAAAAATAGACCTTGCCCCCCTCGTCCACGGTGAGCAGAAAGACCTCCCGGGGACTTTTCATCCCCCGGCTGGCCAGCTCCTGGTCCAGCCAGCTCTGGGACAGATTCCGGGCCCGGAGGTTCCGGCGGAGCACCCGCCCGTCGCTGATGATGGTGATGGGCAGGCCCCCCTCCCGGGGTTTTAGGCCCATGGCCCGGGGGGTGACGGGCTGGTCCTGGACGTAGGGCAGGACGGAGATGCGGCCGGTGGTCTCCAGGAC
The DNA here is from genome assembly GCA_019115225.1 of Candidatus Evtepia faecigallinarum. Lineage (GTDB taxonomy): Bacteria > Bacillota > Clostridia > Oscillospirales > Oscillospiraceae > Evtepia > Evtepia faecigallinarum. The sequence continues at coordinate 2,237 of DXEA01000005.1, read as the reverse complement.
GGCGTATTTGACGGAAGACAGGTCTGTGATGCCCGCCATGCGCAGCTCCTCCATGAGCTCATCTACGGTGAAGCGGTTCTTGTTCAGCTCCCTGGACAAGACCTTCCCGTCCCTGACCACGATGCTGGGCCGGCTGCACAGCAGGGCCCGGAAGCGGATGCTGCGCACCGTCAGCCCCGACAGGATGGCCGACAGGCACAGCAAGGTCAGGATGGGGATGAGCCCCATGAGCAGCGGGATGCCAAAGTCCTGCATGGGCACTGCTGCCAGGTCCGCGATGATCAGGGAGAGGACCAGCTCTGAGGGCTCCAGCTCCCCGATCTGCCGCTTGCCCAGCAGGCGGATGCCCAGGATGATGAGCAAATAAAGGATGATGGTGCGGATGACCGCGATGATCATGGTCCCGCCCTCCTTCCTTGGGTTTTGGCCATAGCATCCCCCGGAGGAAAAAAAGTATGCACTGGGGCAAATGGCGGGAAAGGGGCTTGTAATCCCTACCCATCCGCAGTACAATAGTACAGCAACCTTGTTATAGAGAAAGGATGGTCTTGCGTGAACCATGAACTGATCCTTGTGCTGGATTTCGGCGGACAATACAACCAGCTCATCGCCCGGCGGGTGCGGGAGTGCGGGGTGTATTGCGAGGTCAAGTCCTATCAGACCCCCCTGGCCCAGCTGAAGGCCATGGACCCCATCGGCATCATCTTCACCGGCGGCCCCAACAGCGTCTATCTGGACCAGGCCCCCAAGGTGGACCCGGAGATCTTCACCTGGGGGGTGCCCATTTTAGGCATCTGCTACGGCTGCCAGCTCATGGCCCACACCCTGGGCGGCCAGGTCTCCCCCGCCCAGGAGGACACCGCCCGGGAGTACGGCAAGACCGTCACCTATTACGATACCACCTGCAAGCTCTTCCAGGGCCTGCCCCAGGAGGGGATCTCCTGGATGAGTCACGGGGATTACATGGCCAAAGTCCCCCCCGGCTTTGCCCTGGTGGGCCACACGGCCATGTGCCCCAACGCCGCCATCGCCGACGAGGCCCGGGGGTTTTATGGGGTACAGTACCACCCGGAAGTCAACCACACCCAGCACGGCACGGACATGCTGCGCAACTTCCTCTATGCGGTCTGCCGGGCCAAGGGCGACTGGACCATGGCCGACTACTGCCGCACCACCATCGCCGCCATCCGGGAAAAGGTAGGCAATGGCCGGGTGCTGCTGGCCCTGTCCGGGGGGGTGGACTCCTCCGTGGCCGCCGCTCTGCTGGCCGAGGCGGTGGGCAAGCAGCTCACCTGCGTGTTTGTGGACCACGGACTCATGCGCCTGAACGAGGCCGACGAGGTGGAGGCCGCCTTCGCCCCCTGGGACCTGAACTTTATCCGGGTGGACGCCGAGACCCGGTTTTTGCTCAAACTGGCCGGGGAGACCGAGCCGGAGCGGAAGCGGAAGATCATCGGCGAGGAGTTCATCCGGGTCTTTGAGGAGGAGGCCAAGAAGATCGGCGCCGTGGACTTTCTGGCCCAGGGGACCATCTATCCCGACGTGATCGAGTCCGGGGCGGGCGAGGCCGCCGTCATCAAGAGCCACCACAACGTGGGCGGTCTGCCCGATTATGTGGATTTCAAGGAGATTCTGGAACCCCTGCGGATGCTCTTCAAGGACGAGGTGCGGCAGCTGGGCCGGGAGCTGGGGCTGCCGGAGTATCTGGTGAGCCGCCAGCCCTTCCCCGGGCCGGGGCTGGCCATCCGCATCATCGGGGACATCACCAAGGAAAAGGCGGATACCCTGCGCCTGGCGGATGCCATCTACCGGGAGGAGATCGTCAAGGCCGGGGAGGACAAGAACATCAACCAGTATTTTGCCGTCCTCACCAATACCCGCAGCGTGGGGGTCATGGGGGACGGGCGGACCTATGATTACACCCTGGCCCTGCGGGCGGTGACCACCAGCGACTTTATGACCGCCGACTGGGCGCGCATCCCCTATGAGGTGCTGGATACGATCAGCGGGCGGATCGTCAACGAGGTGCAGGGGATCAATCGGATCGTGTATGATATTACGAGTAAGCCGCCGGCCACCATCGAGTGGGAATGATTTCAGAGGCCCGGAAAAGCCTGATTTTGTTGGGTTTTTGAAGGGTTAAGGCCCTTCGTGGCAACGATTTGGCAACATTTTTTCATTATTCATAAAAAGAGAGCTAACTGATTTTGATTAGTCAGTTAGCTCTCTTTTTCTTT
>DXEA01000037.1 GCA_019115225.1 Candidatus Evtepia faecigallinarum | reverse complement strand
GCGGCAGCGGGCCCGCGCGGCAGCGGGCCCGCGCGGCAGCGCCCCCCGTGGGGAGCAGGCTGCTCCCCCTCCCCCACCCGGTGGGGCACCGGGGCACTCGCGGCAGCGTGCCGCCGCACCCCCACGGCACGGGAGGCCACCTCCCCCACGCAATAAAAACACCCCACGAAAAAGGACCACCGCAGAAACCTCTGCGGTGGTCCTTTTTCTTATGTGTCTTATTCGTCCTCGTCGTCGGCTTCGGCGTCATACATCGCCCGCCGGGAGGGCTGGCTGCTCCGGGGGGCGGGCCCGCCGGAGAGGGCGCCCAGGGCGGAGCGGAACTTGGCACGGGAGCGCTTGACCTCGTCGTAGGCGTCGGCCACGGCCTCTTCCATCCGGCGCAGGGTGTCCTCGCAGTAGTCGCTGGCCGCTGCCTTGAGCATCCGGCACTGCTCCTCGGCCTCGGCGATGATGGCGTCGGCCTGCTTTTCGGCCTCCCGGACGATGGCGTCCTCGTTGACCAGGCGCTTGGCATAGTCCTCGGCCTTGTCCCGCAGTTCGTCGGCCTCCCGCTTGGCGGAGGCAATGTAGTCGTTGCGGTTGGCCACCAGGTCCTTGGCCCGCTTGATCTCCACGGGGAGCTCGGCCTTCACGTCGTCGATCATGTCCAGGACCCGGTCCCGCTCGATGATACACTTGTCGTTGTTGAGGGGGGCGTTCTTCGCCTCCTCAATTTCCGTATATAAAAGATCCAACAATTCTTCAATGCTGCCTGCCATCGCACTCATCGCTCCTTACTTCCAGTTTCTTTTTCACGTCGTCAATGATCTCTCGGGGCAAGAACTCGTTCAGGTCGGCGCGGTAGCGCGCCAGTTCCTTGGCCACCGAGGAGCTGAGGTAGGTGTACTTTTCATTGGAGGGGAAGAACACCGTGTCCAGGTCGGGGTTGATCTTGCTGTTGACCATGGCCATCTGGACCTCCTGCTCAAAGTCAGACACAGCCCGCAGGCCCTTGACCAGGACTCTGGCCCCTTTCTCCCTGGCGTACTCCGCCACCAGGCCGTAGTTGACATCGAACTCCACGTTGCTCACCCGGATGCTCTTTCGCATGAGCTGGATGCGTTCCTCCGGGGTAAACAGGCCCCCATTCTTCTCTGAATTGACCATCACGCAGACGATGACCTTGTCAAAGGCCATGGCCGCTCGCTTGATGATGTTGATGTGGCCCAGGGTGACCGGGTCAAAGCTGCCGGGGTAGATTGCGATCTTCATAGCCTGTTTGTCCTCTCTTTTCTTCGCCGTGGCCTCTCTCTTTCCTTCAGGGCCGGCGCCGGTACAGGGCGGTGCGGATCTTGCCGTACCGGTACTCTTTCTGCAGCCCGTAGGGGGCCGGAACAGCCGGCCAACCCGTACTGGACCCATTTTCGCAGACTATTATACCATTTTCGGACACAATGTCAATCGTTGTAATGGTTTCCAACGCTTTTTCCAGCATCCCGCTGCCGTAGGGCGGGTCCAGGAAGATCACGTCGAAGCTCTCCCTGCACCGGGACAGGAAGGCCAGGTAATCCCCCTGGACCACCGTGGCCTGGCCGGCAAAGCCCGTCAGGTCCAGGTTGTCCCGGATGATCCCCACCGCCTCCTTGCGCAGGTCCACGAAGGTGCAGTGGGCGGCCCCCCGGGAGAGGGCCTCAATGCCCATCTGGCCGGTGCCGCCGAAGAGGTCCAGCACCCGCCGGCCTTCGATCTCAAACTGGATGCTGGAGAAAATCCCCTCCTTCACCCGGTCGGTGGTGGGGCGGGTGTCCAGGCCCACGGGCTCCTTCAGCCGCCGGCCCCGGGCGGTACCTGTGATGACGCGCATGGCTTCTCCTCCTCTTTGGTTCTAAAGTACTGCCAGACCGCCAGGGCGGCCGTCTTGGGCAGAACGGCCTCCAGCTGGACCAGGTCCGCCTGGCGGATGGCCTTGACGGTGCCGAAGTGTTTTAAGAGCTTTTTCCGCCGGCTCTCCCCGATGCCGGGGATGCGCTCGAGAACGGAACCTAAGCCGCTCTTGCTGTGCTGCTTGTGGTGGAAGCCCACGGCGGACCGGTGGGTCTCCTCCTGGATCTGCCCCACGAAGGCGAACAGGGCGGGGGCGGCCTGTATCCCGATCTCCCGGCCCTCGGGGGTCACCAGGGCCCGGGTGCGGTGGCGGTCGTCCTTGACCATACCAAAGACGGGCACCGACAGGCCCAGCCTTTCCATGGCCCGCCTGGCCACCAGGGCGTGCTGCTCTCCCCCGTCGATGAGCAGCAGATCCGGGGGGGAGGCAAAGTCCGCCTCCTTCTCCCGGCGAAAGCGCCGGGTGATGACCTGGTCCATGGAGGCGTAGTCGTCGGGGCCGGTGAGGTCCCGCAGCTTAAAATAGCGATAGGCGCTCTTTTTGGGCCTACCCTGCTCAAAGACCGTCATGGCCGCCACAATGTCCGAGGCCCCGGTGTTGGAGATGTCATAGGCCTCGATCCGCCGGGGCGGCTCGGGCAGGTCCAGAGACTGGGCCAGGAGGGTGAGGACCTTGGCGGTCTTCTCCTCCCGGGTGGTCAGGCGCTCGCACTCGGCCTGGGCGTTCTCCCCGGCCATGCGGATGAGGTCTGCCTTGGCCCCCCGCTGGGGGGTGACCAGCTCCACCTTCCGCCCGGCCTGGCGGGAGAGGAGCAGGCCGATCTCCGCCGCCCCCTCGATCTGCTCAGGCAGCAGGATCTGCCGGGGCAGCAGCCCCCTCGGGGTATAGTACTGGACCAGAAAGGCCGATAGGATCTCCTCCGCCGGCTCCCCGCCGGTGGGAAAGACCTCCAGATCCCGGCCCGCCAGCTCCCCCTCCTGAAAGTGGAGGACGGCCACGCCGCTGCGCACCTGGCCGGTGTACAGCCCCAGCACGTCGGTGTCCGCCAGATAGGCCGCCACCACCTTCTGCCGCTTACCCAGCAGGGTGATGGCCCGCAGGCGGTCCCGCAGGGCGGCGGCCTTCTCAAAGGCCAGCTCCTCCGCGGCGGCCTCCATCTGGGCCCGCAGGTCCTTTTCCACCTGGCCGAATTTCCCCTCCAGCAGGCGGATGGCCTGGTCAATGGCCTGGTCGTGCTGCTCCTTGGGCACCGCCTTTTGGCAATAGCCGTCGCACAGGCCCATGTGGAAGTTCAGGCAGGGGCGCTCCTTGTCCTGGTCCCGGGGGAATTTTTTCCCGCAGGTGGGCAGCTTCAGCGCCTGGCGCAGGGCGTCCAGGATGGCCTGGGTGTCGTGCCGCCCCCCGAAGGGGCCAAAGTACCGGGCCCCGTCGTCGGCCATGCGGCCCTGGAGGGAGAAGCGGGGGTAGGGCTCGGCCGCCGACAGGCGGATGTAGGGATAGCCCTTGTCGTCCTTCAAGAGGATGTTGTACCGGGGCTTGTGGCGCTTGATGAGGGAGTTTTCCAGCACCAGGGCCTCAAACTCCGAGTCGGCCACGATGGTGTCGAAGTGGTCGATCTGGGCCACCATGGCCCGGGTCTTTTCCGTGTGGCCGGCCTGGTCGTGGAAGTACTGGCTGACCCGGTTTTTCAGGGCCTTGGCCTTGCCCACATAGATGACCGTGCCCTCTTTGTCCATCATGAGATAGACCCCCGGCTGGAGGGGCAGGCTGAGGGCCTTTTCTTTCAGTTCGTCAAAGGTCATCTCTCCCCCTCCTTGCCTTCATGGGGTGAAAAAAGCGCCGCAGACGCGGCGCTTTCTTGGCTGTTTGTGTCTGCTCAGTCAGCAAAGTCAGAGCTGATGAGCTCCACCAGGGCGTCCACGGCGTCCTTCTCATCGGTGCCATCGGCGATGAGGTCGATGACGCTGCCCTTGATGATGCCCAGGGAGAGAACGCCCAGCAGGCTCTTGGCATTGACGCGCTGCTCGTCCTTCTCCACCCAAATGGTGCTCTTGAACTCGTTGGCCTTCTGAATAAAGAAGGTTGCAGGTCTGGCGTGGAGGCCGACCTGATTGTTGACCGTTGCCTGCTTAATATACATAATAGTCCCTCCCGAATTCTTTCCCTAAAATGCTATCATAAGGATAGCAAATTTCCCTCTTTCCGTCAATGCCCTTTTTCTTGTCATTCCACAGAATTTATGCAGATTTTTCGGCCCTTTCCCCTACAGTTTTCATGGGAGCGCCAAAATTCTCACTTCAGCTCCACGATGGTCACCCCGTCCTCCCCCTCGCCGTAGCGGCCCAGACGGAAGGAGGCCACCGGCTTGCACCGCTTCAGATAGGCGTGGACGGCCTTGCGCACGGCGCCGGTGCCCTTGCCGTGGATGACGGTGACCTGGGTAAGGTTGCTCATCACTGCCCGGTCGATGAACTGGCTCAGGGTCATCTCGGCCTCGTGGGTGGTCATGCCCCGCAGGTCCACCTCGGCCTTGGCCCCCAGGGAGCGCAGCTTGTGCTCGGTGCGGCGGATGTACTGGCGGGCGGCCTTCTGGGTCTGGCTCTCCCCTTCCACCACCCGGACCTCCTCCTGCTTGGCGGTGATGCGCAAAATGCCCGCCTGGATCTGGAGGACCCCGTCCTTGTTCACCGACAGGACGGTGCCCTGGGTGCCCGTTTTCAGGATGGTCACCGTGTCCCCCTTCTTGGCGGGGCGGAGCATGGGGGGCGGGGCGGCCTGTTCCGGGGCCCCCAGCTTGCCCTCGGCCTCGTTGAGCCGGTGGCGCAGGCCCGCCCGCTGGTCATTGACTTTCTGCCAGTCCTGCTCCTTCTGGGCCTTTTTGCGCATGTCGCCCAGCTCCCGGAAGACCTCGTCGGCGGTGCGGCGGGCTTCCTCCAGAATGGCCCGGGCCTCGGCCTTGGCCTTGGCCTCGTTCTTCTCCTTTTCCTGTTGCAGGGAATCCCGGTACTCCTGGGCCTTGGCGGCAGCCTGCTCCATCTCCAGGCGGAGCTGGGCGGCCTGGCGCTGCTCCTTCTCCATCTCCTGGCGCTGGTGGTCCAGCTGGGTCAGCACGTCCTCAAAGCGGATGTTCTCGGCGCTCACCCGGGCGTTGGCCTGCTGGATGATCTCCTCGGGCAGCCCCAGACGCTTGGAGATGGCAAAGGCGTTGGATTTGCCGGGAATGCCCACCAG
>DXEA01000036.1 GCA_019115225.1 Candidatus Evtepia faecigallinarum | reverse complement strand
AACCTCCTCCCCCGAGCGGGGGTCCAGGGGGCAGCGCCCCATGGTGCTCTTTCGTCTGGGCTTTCTCCAGAGAAAGCCCAGGCCCCCGCGGCAGCGGGCCCCCGGAGGGTGGCACCCTCCCAAGCTCCCCTCACCTGGTGAGGGTCCGGGCCCACCCGCGGCAGCGTCCCCCAAGGGACCCCCCCGCGCGGGCAGCGCACCCCCGCGGCAGCGGGCCCCCGCCGGACAACCTCACAGGTTGTCGGTATCCATCCAAATGGTCACCGGACCGTCGTTGACCGAGCTGACCGCCATATCCGCCCCGAACTGGCCGTGTTCCACCCGGAACCCCCGGGCCCGGCACAGGTCCATGAACTGCTCATACAGGGGGACGGCCACCGACGGCGGGGCCGCCTGGGTGAACCCCGGCCGGCGGCTCTTGGTGTCGGCATAGAGGGTGAACTGGGAGACCACCAGCAGGGAGCCCTCCACGGCGGCCAGGTTCAGATTCATCTTCCCCGCCTCGTCAGAGAAAACCCGCAGGCCGCAGACCTTGTCCGCCAGCTTTTCCGCCTGGGCCGGGGTGTCGTTGGCCCCCACGCCCAGCAGGACCAGGAAGCCTTTGCCGATCTCCCCCACCGTCTTGCCGTCGATGGCCACGGCGGCGGCGCTCACTCGTGTAATCACTGCGCGCATGGTGCTGCGCTCCTTTCCTTTTCCTTGCGCCCCAAGGGGCATACACACCCAGTATAGCACGCGGCCCAAGGGCCGTCAACGATGAGGAGGGCCTCTCCCCACCCCCTTTTCCCAACTTTTCCCCCGGGCGGGGAACTTTTTTCCGCCCGCCGCCGTCTAACCCCACAAAACCCCTGCCCGTCCCCCGGGGCGGCAGGATAAAAAAGGAGGGTTTTCCATGAAACGATGTGCCATCCTGTTCCTCTCTCTCCTCCTGCTGGCGGGCTGCGGCCAGGCCCCCGCCGGCCCCGAGACCCAGACCCCCGCAGAGGAGTTTACCGGCCGGGCCGTGGTCACCTGCCGGGTGGCCGCCCGGAGCGGCGACACCCTTCTCCTGGCCCGGCTGGACGGGAGTGCGTATGACGTCTACGCCCTCCCCCTGGACCGGACCCCCGTCCTCTACGAGGACCCGGAGCAGGAGGAGCTCCGCCCCGGCGATGTGATCCAGGTGGGCTACAGCGGGGCCATTGAGGAGACCTATCCCGCCCGCCTGGCAGGTGTGGAGAGCATCCTGGTGGCGGAGGACGGGTTTGACAACCTGTGCGCCCTGTATTTGCAGGTGCTGGACGACCTGTGGCGGACCGACGACGCCCTGAACGAGGGGGTCCTCCAGCTGGGCCTGGACCTCTCCCAGACCCGCCTGACCCCCGCCGAGCAGGGGGCGGTGGCGGTGGCCTTCGGCTGGGCCCGGGACCTGCCCGTCATCCAGGGCACCTGGCAGGCGCTGTCGGACCAGGGCTATTTCGGCCAGGAGGAGCTGGAGTGGGACCAGGGACTCTTCTTCTCCATCGAAGAGGACCCCGGCGCCCAGGACCTGACCTTCACCGCCCAGAAGTGGCGGGGGGGCCTGGCGGCCTATCTCTTCACCGACTGCACGGCCCGGCAAGCCCCGGACGGGGAGTGGCCCAATTACACCGTGGGAGGCCACGCCATCAGCTGAACCGACACGGACCATATCGAATGCGGAAGCCCCCGGCTGAGATCAGCCGGGGGCTTTGTCTGGCAGAGGGGGAAGCGGTCCTTGCCTCACAGCAGGTCCTTCGTCTTCCCTGCCAGATAAAGGGGAATGTTCGTGATGGCTCCATCCGTCCGATACCCCCGCTCCGAGAAGCGCAGAGCATGGGCCGGCTGATGCTGGGCAATGTAGCGTTTGAAGGAGGGCGCGGATTTGTCCTCGCCGCCCTTGGCCTCCACGGGGATGATCTCGGTCCCATATTGCAGGACGAAGTCGATCTCGCGGTTCTTATCGGAAAAATACCGGGGCTCCACCGCAAACTGGCCCCGCAGCTGCTGCAGAAGATAGTTTTCGGTCAGGGGGCCCTTGAACTGATAGTTGGTTTTCAAAAGAATCGCGCTGTTGTCAATGCCGGCCATGTGCTTGAGCAGCCCGGTGTCAAACAGGAAGAGCTTGAACTGGTCCAGCTTATCAAAGGCGGACAGGGGGTGCTCCAGTTTGGAGACATTATAGACCCGGCTGAGCATCCCGGCAGAGACTAACCATTCGATGGCTTCCTCAAAGTCCCGGGCCCGGCCGCCTTCCCGCACCGCGCCGTACATGAATTTCTCATTGGCCTTGGCCAGCTGGGCCACAATGCTCCGAAAGACCATGAGGATGCGTCCGCTGTTGACCTTGCCGTTGTGCTTGGAAAAGTCGTTTTCATAGATCGCCACCAGCTCCCGCTGGATCTGCGCCACTTTCGCCGGGTCTTTCTCCTCCACCCAGGCAGAGACACACTCCGGCATGCCGCCGATGATGAGATAGTTGTGATAGGCCTCCAGCAGCCGCTGGTGGAAGATCTCCTCAATGGTCTGGTCCTTCCGGATGCTGTCGTAGTAGGCATACAGGGCGGGCTCAGCCGCAGCCAGGAACTCCTCGAAGGAGAGGGGATACAGGTCCAACAGATTGACCATGCCCACCGGATAGGATTTCGGCCTGGCCAGCAGCGTTCCCAAAAGGCTTCCGGCGGCAATGACGTGATATTCGTTGGCCTTTTCCTTAAAGTATTTGAGGGTGTTCAGGGCTTCCGGGCACTCCTGGATCTCGTCGAACACAATCAGCGTCTCCCCCGGCAGGATCTTTTCCCCGGCGATCATGGAGAGCAGCTCCAGGATGCGCTGGGGATTTTTGCTGGTCTCGAAGATGGAGCGCAGCGCCTCCTCTTCGTCGAAGTTGAAATAGACACAGTTTTCATAGCAGAGCTGTCCGAACTGCTTCATCAGCCAGGTTTTGCCCACCTGACGCGCTCCCCGCAGGACCAGGGGCTTGCGGCCGCTGCTGGACTTCCAGGCGATCAGGTCCGCCATGGCGTTGCGCTTCATGGTGCCACCCTCCTTTTCCGTTGCTCATGTTCAGGCTAACACATTTTTCCGAAAGATTCAATGGCGAAAAAACACGTTTTTCCGAAAAATTTGGCGGGTATATACACGTTTTTCTAAAAATGGCCGGTGCCGGGCCCCGCTGTTCCAGAAAACGCGTTCCACCCGGAGCCATCGGGCTCCGGGTGGAACGCTTGAGGAAAACTGCAAGAAAGTTGGCAAGGAAAAAGAGAGAGAAGTTTCAGGGCGTCCCCTGCTGGGCCAGGTATTCCTCCGCGAAGTGGACGGCCACCGCCCCGTCGGCCACGGCGGTGACCACCTGGCGCAGGGGCTTCGTGCGCACATCCCCCACGGCGAAGACGCCGGGCAGGTTGGTGCGGGTGGTCTCGTCGGCCTGGACATAGCCGGCCGGGTCCAGGGTCACCTGGCCCCGGAAGAGTTCGGTGGCCGGGGCCCGGCCCACGCTGACGAAAACGCCGTCGCAGGAGAGGGTGTCCGTCTCCCCCGTCACCGTGTCCTGCAGGGCCAGCCCCGTCAGGCGCTGGTCGTGGAGGAGCTCTGTGACCACCGTGTTCCAGCGGATGGTGAGGTTTTCCGCCTCCGCCAGGGCCTTGTCATAGATGGACGAGGCCCGCAGGGTGTCCCGCCGGTGGAGGAGGATGACCTCCTTGGCCACCCGGGCCAGCAGCAGGGCATCCCCCACGGCGGAGTTGCCCCCGCCCACCACCGCCACGGTCTTGCCCTTGTAGAACATGCCGTCGCAGGCGGCGCAGTAGTTCACCCCCCGGCCGGTGAGGGCTTCCTCCCCCGCCAGGCCCAGGTGCCGGGGGGTGGCCCCGGTGGCCAGGACCACGGCCCGGGCTTTCAAGAGGCCCTCGCTGGTCTCCAGCTCCTTCACCGGGCCGGTCAGGCGGGCGGCGGTGACCTCGGCCAGGAGGGTCCTGGCCCCGAAGCGCTCGGCCCCGGCCTGCATCTGCTGGCCCAGGGTGAAGCCGTCGATGCCCTGGGGGAAGCCGGGGTAGTTGTCGATCTGGGCGGTCAGGCCCATCTGGCCCCCGGCGGAGAGCTTTTCCAAAACGGTCACGTCCATGCCGCTGCGGGCGGCGTACAGGGCGGCGGTGTAGCCTGCCGGGCCGCCCCCCAGGATCACCAGGTCGTGCACGCGGTCCATTCAGACCCCCTCCTTCCCCGGCAAATGCGCCTGGAGGAAGCCGTCGATGGCGGCCTTGGACATGGGGGCCACCAGGTTGCCGGCGGCCTTGCCGTTCTGATAGAGGATGAGGGTGGGCACCAGGTCGATGCCCTCCCGGTCGGCCAGGGCGGGCTCCTGGTCGATGTCGATGCGGGCGACGGTCAGGTCGTCCCCGTACTGCTGGGCCACCTGCTCATAGGCCGGGCCCAGGCGGCGGCAGTAGCCGCACCAGGGCGCCCAGTATTCCACCAGCAGGGGCTTGTCCTGCTCCAGCTGAGACTGAAACTGACGAAGATCGAGGTCCATGGCTTTCATAATAAAGACACCTCCTGGGGTCGTGTGGTTGTTTTCTTGGCCATAGCATACCCCACAGGCGGGGGAAACATCTGTAACGCAGTCACAGGCGGGGAAAATTTTTGCCGGGGGGAAATGTAACTCCCTTACAGTTTTCCGGCCGGCGGAGGGGTATGCTAAAAGCATCCAAACAGGCGGGCCACAGACCGGGCCCGTGCAGACAGGACCATTTTAAGGAGGAAGTCACCATGAAGAATACCGATTTCGTCGTCACCCTCTTCCAGGGCAAGACCAATCCCAACTATCTCACCGTAGGCGTGGTCATGGGCCTCAACGCCCTCAAGCAGGGCCACACGGCCACCATCATCCTGATGGTGGAGGCGGTGGAGCTGGGCCAGCCCGACGCCACCAAGGGCATTGACATCGGCGCCCCCTTTGCCGAGGTCAGCGGCCAGCTGGAGGAGTTTCTGAGCCTGGGCGGCCAGGTGTGCATCTGCAACGCCTGCCTGCTCCACAACGGCTTTAAGCCCGAGGACATGGACCCCCGCTACGAGCTCATCGACGCCCCCAGCGTGGTCACCCTGCTCATGAATGCCAAGAGCTCCCTTCAGCTCACCTGAGCCCCGGACAGACAGGAAGGCCGCTGCGAAACGCAGCGGCCTTCCTTTTTGGGCGCGCCCCGGCAGCACCGGGGGGAGACCCTCAGCGGCAGCAGTTGGGGGCAGGGGGGCACTCCTCCGTCTCCTCCATCCCCGGCAGGGTGCTGGGGGGGAAGAACTCGCCCACGGGGAAGCGGATCTGGCGGAAGATCTCGCAGGGGTCCTCGTCCCCGTCCTCATCCCCGCCGGCGCACTCCCGGGTGGGCATGCAGT
>DXEA01000035.1 GCA_019115225.1 Candidatus Evtepia faecigallinarum | reverse complement strand
TCTGCCCGGCAGCGCTGGTTCAGGCAGGAGACCAGATGGCCGAACTCCCCCAGGCTGAGCAGCTCAAAGATGGCCCAAAGGGGCAGGCTCCTGTCCTGGCGCAGGTAGTAGGCGGCAATGGGGTCGTCTGCCTGATAGGCCTTTGTCTGCACGGCATAGATCCGGTCCCGCACGTCCAGCCGGTGTTTCAGGGCGCTTTTGAAGCGCTCCTCGCCCCGGCGGCGCTCCGCTGGGCTCTGCCCGGGCCCGCCCTTGGGGGAGAGGCGCTTGTAGTCGTCCATCAAGGACTGGTAGACCACCGGAAAGCTTGCCGAGCCCGCCGCCTCCAACAAAACCTCCAGCACCTGGTTTTTCAGGGCCGTTTCGATCTTCATCACCCAGGGATAAAACAGGGCCTTCAGCTGCGCATCAAAGTCATAGACGGCAGCCAGTTCTTCAAAACGGGTATAGGGGATCCGGTTTCCCGGCGTGCGGATGTACCGATACCCTTTATACCCGTGGTAATACCCCATCATGCGCAGCGCCTGGGTCTGCTGCGCCCCGGCAATGGCAATGCCCTTTTCCTGCCCCAGGAGGACCATCAGCTCCTCGATGTTTTTCGGCTGATCGTTTTTCATGGTCTGCGCCCCCTTTCCCTTACTCCTCCGCCTGGCTGAGTTGGATGAGCTTGCGCAGGCGGTGGCTGAGGGAGGACTTGGTCACCGGCGGCTGGCACAGGGCCGCCAGCTGGGCCAGGGAGAGCTCCGGGTGGGCCTGGCGCAGGCGGGCGGCCTCCTGGAGTTTGGGGGAGAGGTCTTTCAGGGCGTCCCGCTCCTCTAAGACCTGAATGGCCCGGCGCTGCTCCAGGGCGGCGTCCACGGTCTTGTCCACGTTGGCGGCCTCGCAGTTGACCCGGCGGTTGACGTCGTTGCGGAGGAATTTCTCCGCCTTGGCGTTCATCAGCTCCATGGCGCACACGGGGGCGCCGATGGCGGTGAGGAGGTCCTCGATGGCCTCGCTCTGTTTGAAATAGGTGATGTAGTTGGCCTTGCGCACGGTCTGCTTGGGGGTGTAGCCCAGCTCCAGCAATAGGGTGTCCAGCTCCCGGCTGACCCGCATGTGGGTGGTGGCCAGCTCCAGGTGATACCCCTTCTGGGGGTCGGTCACCGACCCCCCCGCCAGAAAGGCCCCCCGGAGAAAGGACAGCCGGCAGTGCTCCTCCTCCAGCATCCCGAAGTTGATGTGGTGGGCGGGGCCGCTGGGGTCAAAGGCGCACAGCTCCCACAGCAGGGCCAGCTTGTCCCGCCGGGTGATGGCAAAGATCCGCTTCCCCGGCCCCTCCGGGTCCCCTTTCTCATCAAAGGTCAGCCCGAAGGCTTTGTGAAAAAGGGCCGGCAGGCGCTGGGCAAAGGCCGCCGACTCGGTGACAATGCGCACCTGCGTCATAGAAAAGCGATTGCAATAGAGCAGCACCCCGCAGGCCTCCGCCTGGGCGCAGCACTTCTTCTGTATCTTTCCCCGACACAGCTCGGTTTTCACATCCGCCGCAAAAGACATCCCAACACCCCAATCCAAGCCGCTTCCGGCCAAAACCCAATCCCCGCGCCCGCAGACGGGAAAATCAAATCCAATGAATTTTTTCCCGGCTCCGCCGGGGAAAAAATACTTCTCAGCCCGGGAGTGCCTGGCCCCGCCAGGCGCGGTTCGGGCTGCATCCCCCCAATTTTTGGAGCCCAGCGCAGCGGGTCCAAAAATTCACCGGCTTATATCCCGGTGGACTTCTTCTACCCGATAGCCCTTCTGGCGGAGGAACTCCGTCACCGCATGGGCAACCGCCACCGACCGGTGATGCCCCCCCGTGCAGCCAATGGCAATGACCAGCGTGGACTTGCCCTCCTCCACATACTCCGGCAGCAGGAAGGCAAACAGCTCCTCCAGATGGCGCATGAACTCCGTGGTCTGCCGGTAGCCGAAGAGGAAGGACCGCACCGCCTCCTCCAGCCCCGTGCACTCCTTGAGCTCGGCAATGTAATAGGGGTTGGGCAGAAAGCGCACGTCAAAGACCAGGTCGGCGTCAATGGGAATGCCGTACTTAAAGCCGAAGGAGGTCACCGACACCATCATCGTCTCCTCCGCCGCCCCCATGCCGAACAGCCGCAGCAGCTCCCCCCGGAACTTGGACAGGTTCAGCCCCGTGGAATTCAAAATGTGGTCCGCCCGCCGCCGCACCGGGTCCAGGGCCATCCGCTCCAGCTTCACCGCCGTGGGCAGGGGGTGGCCCTGGCGGGTGAGGGGGTGGGTGTGGCGGGTCTCCTTGTAGCGGCGGATGATGTCCTCGTCGGCGGCCTCAATGAAGAGCAGGCGGTAGGAGATGTCCTCCTCCCGCAGGCTGTCCAGCACCTGAAAGAGCTCGTCAAAGGTCTGGCCCCCCCGGATGTCGGTGACCAGGGCCACCCGGCCGTACTTCCCCGACCCCGCCCCGGCCAGGCACAGGCCGGCAAAGCTGCTGATGAGGGCCACGGGCATGTTGTCCACGCAATAAAAGCCCAAATCCTCCAAAAAGGCGGCGGCGGAGCTTTTGCCCGCGCCGGACATGCCGGAAATGATGATGAACTCCATGAAAGGCCCTCCTTTGGCGCCGGGTCCGGGGACCGGCGAAAAACATAAAACAGATAGATAAGTATAGCACAAACCTGCTTCCTACCGCAAGCCCTTGCGCGGCAGGCAGCGCCAGGGTACAATGAGAAAAACAGAAAGGAGACCTTTTTATGGAACAGCAGATGTACCAGTGTCCCAAGTGCGGGTGCACGACGTATGTATCGGATCAGTTTCAGGCCACAGGCGGCAATCTTGCCAAGCTGTTTGACGTACAGAACAAGAAATTCATCACCATCAGCTGCACCCGCTGCGGCTTCACCGAGCTTTACCGCAGCGACACCGGCACCGGGTGGAATGTGCTGGATTTCCTGGTTGGAGGGTGAAATTTGGGACCCGCTGCGCTGGGCTCCCAAATTTAAGTCAGGAAATCTTGGACCCGCTGCGCTGGGCTCCAAGATTTCGGGGATGGCAGCTTCCTGCGCGCACGGGCCCGGAGGGCCCGCACACTTGGAAGCTGAGAAGTATTTTTCCCCCGGCGGAGCCGGGGGAAAAATTCATTGGACTTTCTTTTCCCGTCTGCGGACGGGAAAACTCTGCGAGGCTTTATGTGCCGGAAGGCTGGAATGCTTGGGGAGATCAGCGGTCGGCGTTTTGGGTGGCGTCGTCCAGGAGGCTTTCTGCCCCCTCGCCGGCTCCGGTGGCCGCGTCCTTGGCGGCGTTGGCGATCTCTTCCGTGGCGTTCTTGGCCCCGTCGGCGGCG
>DXEA01000004.1 GCA_019115225.1 Candidatus Evtepia faecigallinarum | reverse complement strand
ACGGTCTGGGTCTGGTTTGTTATACACATTTTGGCTGAGCAGAGCCTCATTTTATGAATATTTAGAACTGCTTGCCCTTTTCCGAGCAAAGAAAACCTGCCGCAGAATTTTTCCATTCTGCGACAGGCCCTCGTTTCCGGGGTTATTCTTCGGCGGGCTCCGCCGGTTCGGCAGCTGCGCCGGTGTCGGTGGAGGCATCGGTCTCCACCGGGTCCGGCTTTGCCTTGCCCGTGGAGATGGACAGGGCATTGATGATGGCAGCATCCTCTGCGCCGGGGGTGACCAGAATGGTCACCTGGTCGCCCACATTCAGGATGACCACGTTCCGGTCCGTAGCGGCGGCCATGGCATAGAAGGTATCCGACCCGTCCAGCCGGACATAATACCAGGAGTCCCCGTTCAGCACCGCCGTGCGGATCTCTGCCACCACGCCCTCCACGGCGGTCTGCTCCAGGGCACTGTGGGAACCCTCGGTGTTCACCTCGATGCCCCTGGCCTGCAGCTGGGTCAGATAGTCGCTCTCACAGGCGGCCACGGTGGTCCCCTGGGCCACGATCTGGTACTGGGAGACGTTGACCATGGCGTACATCTTCACCAGTTGTGAGCTGTCCTTCAGGGACATGAAATAGGTGGGCTGGCCGCCGATGTTCAGCAGCAGGGGGAAGGTGGCCGTGTACCCCAGGTCCTGCACCACGCCCTCTGCCGAGCGCTGGGCCGAGGACTCGATGGCGCCGGGGGCGGGGTAGTAGGTGGTCTCCTTGGTGCGCTGGTTGGACAGCAGGAAGCCGATGTTGGACTGGTCGCTGCTGGCGGAGGTGATGCCGGTGTACATATACACGTCATCGTCCATGGCCAGATAGTTGAAGTTCTCGGTGGTCACGGTCACGTCCTTCTGGCCGATGAGGGAGTTGATGAAGCCGTTGACGTAAGTGCCATAATAGTCGTACTGCTGCACGATGAGGCTGGCGGTGTACACCCGGTCCACCCAGCTGGGGATGTCCGCCACGTCATAGTAGACGTGCTCCCCGGTGCAGGCGTTGAGCATCACCGCGCCGATGATGTCCGAGCCGCCGAAGAGGCCGATGGTCCGGGTCTCCCGGGGGCAGATCCAATAGGGCTCGCCCTCGTCGTTGATTTCCAGATGGGGTGCGCTGAACATGTAGGTGGGGTAGTGGAAGCGCAGGAAGCGGTTCAGGTCCCGGTTGAAGTATTCCGAGGGGGAGTAGCGCATCCCCTCCAGCCCCAGGTCGGACAGGCGGACCACGTCGGCCTCCTGGGTGACCATGTCCACGGTGATATAGGCGGGCAGGCCCTCCTTGGTGTTCAGGAACCATTTGAAAAAGTCGCCGTACTCCAGGGCGGCCACCCGCACGGGCCGGCCTTTGTAGTTGATCTGGGCATAGTCCTGGGACACGTCAAACTGGCTGACCATGTCCGACAGCTCGCCCAGCTTCCGGTCGCCCAGCACGCTGGCCGAGGCCTCGTCCAGCATGGGGATCTCGTCGTAGGAGACGGGCTCGATCTCGGTGGCAAAGTCGCCGGTGTCCACCTGCAGCAGCTCATGGTAGGAGCTGGCCCGGAAGATGGGGGCAGAGAGGATCTGCCCCACCACGAACAGGACGGCCAGGACGGCGATGGCGATGACCACGATCTTGCACTGGCTCTTGGCAAAGGAGAGATAGTCTCTCAAATGGATCTCCTGCTTGCCGGTGTCCACCCCCAGCACGATCATAAAGACCAGGATGTAGACCAGCAGCAGGACAAAGACGAAGCTGTAAAAGCCCGTGTTGTGCAGGTTAATGGCGGGCAGGGAGACATAAAACCACACCGCCCCGATGACAAGGGTGATCAGCAAGCTGATGAGCATCCGGGGCATGGTTCGTTTTGCCTGGCTGTCTGACATAGGGAACTCCTTTCAAGGCAATGGGTATGGATGGATGAATATGGATAGTATATCTTATTCTGTAAGAAAAAGCAACGATAAACGAGAAAGGTTTGACAAGGTCACAAAAACATGGCAAAATGGTACCGTCTGACGGGGAAAGCAGGGCAAACGGTGCCCATTCTGCCCCGAACTATGCAGAAGGAAAGGAGCTGGAACCATGCTGGAACTGGACCTGACCGGCAGCCTGCGGGACCTGAACCTCCTGTCGGTCTTTGTGCGCCTGCTGCTGGCCATGCTCTTTGGGGGCACCATCGGCTTTGAGCGGGGCATCCGCCAGCGGGCGGCAGGTCTGCGCACCCACATGCTGCTGTGCGTGGGGGCGGCCTCCACCATGCTGGTCAGCCAGTATATGTACGCCAGCTACGGGGTGGGGGACCCCGCCCGGCTCAGCGCCCAGGTCATCAGCGGCATCGGCTTTCTGGGGGCGGGCACCATCATCGTCACCCGCCGCAACCAGATCAAGGGACTGACCACGGCGGCCACCCTCTGGGCCACCGCCTGCATGGGCCTGGCGGTAGGTGTGGGCTTTTATGAGGGGGCCCTGTGCATGTACCTCATCCTCATCTTCATCCTCCTGCTGGTGAACGTGGTGGACAACAAGTATCTGAAAATCCCCACCAGCACTGCCCTCTACCTGGAGGTCCGCCGGGACGTGGGCCTGGGGGACGCCATCCGCTTCATCCACGAGATCGGCTGGAACGTGCGGGAGGTCAAGGAGTTCCCCTCCGGCCGGGACGACATCTTAGCCGTGCGCATGGACCTGGAGTCGGAGCAGGCCATGCGGGGGGATGTGTCCACCATGGTCCTGCTGCGGGAGCAGGAGGGCGTGGTCCGTCTGGAGATGTAAAGAAAACATTCTATACAACAGCAAACGCCGCGCCCCAGCAGGGCGCGGCGTGTTTTTGTGACAGGGAATGGGGTCAGCGGTAGACCTGCCCGTTCTCGTCCAAAATCTCCCGCCGGTGACAGGCGGAGTACAAAATGGGAAACTGGGGATACTCCCCCTTGAACCCTTGCAGGAGCACATCGGGGTTGAGCCCCGGATTCTGGGCCCCCAGCACCAGGGTCAGCCGAAGGACATCCCCCTGGGGCTCCACGGCCTCCACCGCCCGGATGAGGGGGATCACATCCACCTCGGTAAAGCCGGTCTTGGCCTTCTTGCTCCGCTTCTTCACAACAAAGCTCTCCCGGCCCACCAGTTCCCGGAAGGCATCGCCGGCCTGCTGGGCCAGGTCGCCGTCAAACTCCAGGGTGATGTCATAGCGCACGAAGGCCAGCTTGCGGAAGGGGAGCCCCCCCTCATAGCAGTCCAGCACCCGGATGCCTGCGGGCAATACCCGGTTCATCTGCTCGGGCAGGGCCTCCACCGTGCTGCCCTCCACCAGCCCGAACTCCATGAGCTCACACTGGCTGGAGAAGAACAGGGGCAGGGGGAGGGGAATGGACACATAGGGGTGGGGATGGAACCCCGCCGTGTGGCGAATGGTGATCCCCGCCCGCAGAAAGGCACGCTCCATGGTGTGCATCAGGTCCAGGTGGGAGATATACCGGGCCGTGCCCTCCTTGGCGAAGAGAATCCGCTGGTCAGCCATGGCACACCCCTCCCTCACACAGTTTGTTGGCCCCGCAGCCGGAGCATTTCACCCGGCAGTCGGGGGTGATGACCCCGTCGTAAGCGGCCTGCCGCTCCTTCCACAGATAGCTCTCCTTCACCCCGTCGGAGATGACGTGCCAGGGGAGGATCTCGTCCTTCTCCCGCACCCGGTTGGCGTAAAAGGCGGGGTCCAGGCCGCAGGTCTGGAAGGCGTCCAGCCAGGTCTGCAAGTGGAAATACTCGCTCCAGGAGTCAAACTTGGCCCCGTGCCGCCAGGCCTCCTCGATGGCGTCGGCCAGCCGCCGGTCCCCCCGGGAGAGAACGGCCTCCAGGAAGCTGGTCTCCGGGTCGTGCCAGTTGTAGGTGATGGAGCGGTTGCGCAGGTGCTCCCGCAGCAGAGTGACCTTGCGCAGGTATTCCTCCTGGGTGTTCTGTCCCTCCCACTGGAAGGGGGTGTGGGACTTGGGCACGAAGCAGGAGGTGGACACGGTGATCCGTACCCCCCGGGACCGGTTGGGCGTACTCTCCCGCCAGACCTGATAGACCTTGTTGGCCAGGTCGGCAATGCCCAGCACATCCTCATCGGTCTCCGTGGGCAGGCCCAGCATGAAGTAGAGCTTGACCCCGTTCCACCCCCCGGAGAAGGCAGTGCGGCAGGAGCTCAGCAAGTCTTCCTCGGTGACATTCTTGTTGATGGCGTCCCGCAGCCGCTGGGACCCGGCCTCGGGGGCAAAGGTGAGGCCGCTCTTCCGCCCGCCCCGCTGGAGTTTTTCCATCAGGTTCATGGAGAAATTGTCCGCCCGCAGGGAGGGCAGGGCCAGGTTGACCTTGTGGGGCTCGCACCACGCCAGCAGCCCGTCACACAGGGGCAGCAGGTCGGGGTAGTCGCTGGAGGACAGACTCATGAGGGTCATATCCTGATACCCCGAGTCCTGGCAGGCCTGAATGCCGTACTCCACCAGCAGCTCCTGGTTCCGGTTGCGCACCGGGCGATAGACAAACCCCGCCTGGCAGAACCGGCAGCCCCGGATGCACCCCCGAAAGAGCTCCAGCATCACCCGGTCCTGGGTGACCTCTGTGGAGGGGACGATGGTCTTGACGGGGTAATAGGACTGGTCCATGTCGGTGATAAGGCGCTTGGTGACCTTGGCCGGGGCCCCCTCCCTGGGGGTGATGGCGGCGATGGTGCCGTCGTCGTGATAGGTCACGTCATACAGAGAGGGCACATACAGGCCGGGGATCTGGGCGGCTTTGCGGAGATATTCCTCCTTGCTCCACCCCTCCGCCTTGGCCTGGCGGTAGAGCTGAATCATCTCCACCGTCACCTCCTCCCCCTCCCCCAGGGAGACGATGTCCACAAAGGGGGCCAGGGGCTCGGGGTTATACATGCTGGTCCCCCCGGCCACCACGATGGGGGTCAGACCGGGGCGCTGGTCGGCCCGCAGGGGGAGCCCGGCCAGGTCCAGCATGTTCAGGACGTTGGTGTAGGCCATCTCATAGCCCAGGGAGAAGCCGATGAAGTCGAACCCGGCGATGGGGTCCCCGCTCTCCAGGGCATACAGGGGCAGCCCCGCCTGGCGCAGCTCGGCCTCCATATCCCCCCAGGGGGCAAAGACCCGTTCGCACCAGACCCCGGGCATCTCGTTCATGACCCCGTAGAGGATGCGCAGCCCCAGGTTGGACATGCCGATCTCATAGGTATCCGGGAAGCAGAAGGCGAAGCGGCAGTCCACAGAAGCCTTGTCCTTCTGCACGGCGTTGTATTCGCCCCCCACATACCGTCCGGGCTTCTGCACCCGGGCCAGGATCTTTTCTAACGTGTGATCCATAGGGACCTCCAGAACCAGCGGGACCCACGCCCGCGTTTTTTCACAGACTCAATAGTATACCAGAAGGGACCGGCTGTGACCAGTCCCTTTTTCACGGTTTTTTCCCGGCCTCCTCCTTCCGCCGCGCATGCCAGGCGCAGATGCGCTGATAGCACACCAGGCCCCCGATGCTGATGAGGAAGGTGACCACAAAGGCCACCGCCGCCAGGACATAGTTCCGGGTCCCCAGGGCGTCCCCGCCCACGGTGGAGGTCACCACCGACGGCAGCCGCCCCAGGGAGGCCATGAGCAGAAAGACCGACAGCTTCAGGTCCGTCAGCCCCGCAAAGTAGCACAGCAGGTCCTTGGGGGTGCCGGGGATCATAAAGACCACCAGAAAGAGCACGTTCCGCTTGGGGGAGTCCTGGAGAAAGCGGACCTTCTGCAGCTTTTCCAGGGAAAAAAAGACCTCCACCAGCCGGGTGCCGAACCGGCGCACCAGCACAAAGACCAGGAGGCTTCCCAGGGTGGCGGCGATCAGGCAGATCACCGTCCCCCAAAAGGCCCCGAAGGCATAGCCCCCGGCGATCTCCAGGGGTTCCCCGGGGATGACGGCGAAGAGGACCTGGAAAAAGACCATGGCGCCATAGAGCACCGCCCCGCCCAGCCGGCGCTGGTCCAGCCACTGGCGGAAGGACTCCGGGTCCGAGGCCAGCCGGACCATGGGCAAGCCCACCCGCCAGCAGACCAGGGCGGTCAGGCCGGCGAAGAGGATCACCAGGAGGATGGCCAGCCCCTTCTTGCGGGCCGGCGTCATGGAGGGTTTTCGTTTCATTGTATTCTCCCTTGGCTCAGGCAGGCTGCAGGCCGCTGAGCACGGCGGCAGGGCGGAAGCAGAAGTGGTTGAACAGGGCGATCACCCGGCCCACCCCGATCATAGACAGCAGGGTACCCAGGCCGATGCCCACCGGCCAGCCCACGGCCAGCAGGCCGATGGCGGTGGTCAGGGCCACGTTGCCCAGGTCGAAGCAGTTCTTGCACAGTCCCACGCTCCTGCCCGCCCGGTCGGCGATGGCCTGGACGATGCCGTCGCCGGGGTTGGGGATCAGGCGCATGTTCAGGGACAGGGCGGCCCCCACGCCGGTGCACACGATGGCCCCCAGCAGAAAGAGGAGCCCGGGCAGGGTCCCCCAAAAGCTCCCCTGGCACTGGGTGGCCAGGTCGGGGATGCCCCCGCTGAACCAGTTGAGGAACCGGGTAAAGACGAGGCTCAGGGGAAACTGCAGGGCGTCCAGCAGCAGGGTGGCCCGCAGAGACCGGCGGAGCGTTCCTTTGCCCTGCCGGGCCCCCAGCCAGTGCAGGACCATCTCCGCCGCCACAAAGGCGGAGTAGAGCAGCAGGGTGGTGTTGCCAAAGTTGTGTCCCCAGATGGTGGAGACACTGTAGGAGACCGAGATGATGGGGGAGACCCCCAGCCCGGCCTTGGTGTTCATGGTGATGCCCAGGGCCAGGATCAGCAGCCCGGCCAGGTAAAACAGCCCCCGAAAGAGGGGTTTGGAAGAAAGGGTAGCGTGGGACAAGGGATCGTCTTCTTTCTGCTCATAGTGTTTTCTGAATGGCCCGCCAGGTGCCTTTGACCAGGAAGCTGTCTTTCACCGCCTCCTCCAGGGCCAGACATCGCCGGTAGGGGACTGAGAAGGAGAGCAAATTGCCGTCCTCCAGATGGACCCGGGCAGAGGGATCGGTCAGGCCGATGGTACAGACCTCCTCACCCGCTGCCGCGTGGCACAGACTGTACAGCACCGCCTGGGCACACCCGGCCCCAAAGCGCACCTCCACCCCCTGCCCGTCGGCCCGGTCGAAGTTGGCCAGGGTGACCAGGGCGGACAGCCGCTGGGGGTCCACCAGAAAGAGGATGGCCCAGGGGGTGATCTCCCGGGGCAGCCGGTTCAGGGGCCACAGGACCACATAGTCCGCCGGGGGCGGCGTGGGCATCTGGCTAAAATAGGCGGCCGCCAGCCCGGGGTCCTTTTTATAGGCCATCCCCGGCCGGTCGCCGGTGCCGGTGGAGAGGAAGCAGGCCATAAACTCCGGCATCTCTGCCGCCAGCCCCAGCCCCCGCTTGCCGCCGGGGCAGCCCACCGTCTCCCGCCGGAAGGCCACCGGCGTTCCTTGAGCTGCCGCCATCAGGTCGGGCACGATGCACCCGCTGGCCTTGGCCTCAGGCACACCGGCGGGCAGGGAATCCCCCCGCCACACAGCCACCGGCTGCAGGGACAGGGAGAGGGCTTGACACAGCGCGTCGAGCATGAAATCGCCTCCTTTTTCTACATTTTATATTGTAGCCCCAATGCCGCCGTTCGTCAAGACGACCCCGGCAGACAGCAAGGACCGCCTGCAGCAGGTGCCGCAGACGGTCCTTGAAAGGGGGATTTAGTTAAAATAGGTCACCAGACCGATGAGGAAGATGGCCAGGAAGAGGAAGGGGAGGATGTAGGTCATGTACCCTCGCATCCAGTTTTTCACCTTCAGGCCCTTGCCCTCGTTGGCCTCGGCCATAAAGTTCTTCCAGCCCCAGCCCTTTTTGGTCACCACGAACAGCAGGAAGACCAGGGAGCCCACCGGCAGGACGATGTTGCTGACCAGGAAGTCCTCCAGGTCCATGAAGTTGGTGGTGCCGCCCAGGGGGTGGACCCCGGAGAGCAGATTAAAGCCCAGGGCGCAGGGCAGGGCCAGCACCAGCATGAGGATGCCGTTGACCAGGCAGGCCTTCTTCCGGCTCCAGCCGAACAGGTCCATGCAGCAGGCCAGGATGTTCTCAAACACCGCCAGCACCGTGGTCAGGGCGGCGAAGGTCATGAAGATGAAGAACAGGGCGCCCCACAGGCGGCCCATGGGCATGTGGTTAAAGACATTGGGCAGGGTCACAAAGATCAGCTTCGGCCCGCTTCCCGCCTCCACCCCGTAGGTAAAGCAGGCGGGGAAGATGATCAGACCCGACACCACCGCCACAAAGGTATCCAGAATGGCCACGTTCACCGACTCGCCCAGCAGGGAGCGCTCCTTGCCGATGTAGCTGCCAAAGATGGCCATGCCGCCCATGCCCAGGCTGAGGGTGAAGAAGGCCTGGGTCATGGCCCCCACGATGACGTTGCCGATGCCCACCTCCTGCATCTTGCCCAGGTCGGGCTTGAGGTAGAAGGACAGCCCTTCCCGGGCCCCGTCCATGGTAAAGCTGTTGATGGCCAGGATGACCATGATGGCCAGCAGGGCCAGCATCATGAACTTGCTCACCTTCTCCAGCCCCTTCTGCAGGCTGAAGGAGCAGATGAAGAAGCCCAGCACCACCACCAGGGAGGTAAAGCCCACCATCCCCACCGGGTCAGCGCAGATCTGGTCATAGATCGTCCCCACCTGGCTGGCGTCCAGGCCCTCGAAGCGGCCGGCGGCGGTGGCGAAGAAATACTGGATCATCCAGCCGGCCACGGTGGTGTAGAACATCATCAGGATGTAGTTGCCCGCCATGGCCGCATAGCCGTGGAGGTACCACTTGCTGCCCTTGGGGGCCAGGGCCTGATACAGCCGCACAGGGCTCTTCTGGCTGGCCCGGCCTAAGGAGAACTCAATGGTCATCACCGGGATGCCCATGACCAGCAGGAAAAAAAGGTACAGCAGCACGAAAGCGCCGCCGCCGTTCTGGCCCACCATGTAGGGGAACTTCCAGACGTTGCCGATGCCGATGGCACAGCCGGCGCTGAGCAGGATAAAGCCCAGGCGGCTTCCTAAGCGTTCTCGCTCCATATCGTTTCCTCTCTTTTTGATAGATTTGCT
>DXEA01000034.1 GCA_019115225.1 Candidatus Evtepia faecigallinarum | reverse complement strand
AGTTCTTTTTGCTTACTTTTTCTTTCAAGAAAAAGTAAGTTGGTGTTGATTGCGGTGAGGGTCCACCCGTTCCCATTCCGAACACGGAAGTTAAGCTCACTCGCGCCGAAGATACTTGTTTGGAGACGAACTGGGAAAATAGGTAACGCCAACACAGGAAACAGGACAGTCAATCGACTGTCCTGTTTTTTTATATTTTTTGACAAGTGTGGGTGGGATGGCTATAATGGAAGCAGTTATCGCTGTCAAGGAGGTACCCACGATGGAAATGAGAAGAAAAGATCTGGCCGTTACCGATCCCAAGGCATTGGATGAGATGATCCAGCGGTGCAGCTGCTTCCGGCTGGCCTTTGCGGACGGTTCCCATCCGTATATCGTTCCCCTGAGCTTCGGCTATGCCCATGAGGGCGAAGAGCGCACGTTTTATTTCCACAGCGCCGGGGCAGGGCGGAAGGTGGACCTGTGCCGGAAGCTGGGCTGGGCCGGCTTTGAGCTGGACAACGGCGGACGGGTCAAGCCCAACGAGAAGGCCTGTGACTTCTCCGTGGCCTATGAAAGTATCATCGGCGAAGGGGAGATCCAGGAGCTGACAGACCTGAAGGACAAGGCTGCCGCACTGCAGGTCATCATGGCCCACTACTCCGGGCGGGGCGACTGGGAGATGCCGGAGTCGGTGCTCAAGCGGACCTGCGTGTTCCGGCTGACGGTGAAGGAGATCAGCGGCCGGACCCACGGCTGAGGGAATCGGGAAATACAAACGGCACAGGTGAGGGCTCACCTGTGCCGTTTCCTGTCCTGCTCAGCCCAGCTGTTCCACCAGCTGGACAATGTAGCCATCGGGGTCGGGGATAAAATAAAAGCGGAGACTGGGGTTGGGGGAGACCGGCGCGGGAATGGCATAGCCGGCCCGGCGGAGGGCCTCCAGCTGCTGCTCCATGTTCTCCGGGCCAAGGCCCAGGGAGAGCCCAGGGGCAGGGGGCGCGGGGGGAGGATCGCCGCCGCAGATGAGCTCCAGCTTGGTGCCGTCGGCCGTGCCCAGCATGGCGATCTCCCGGCCGGTGCCCTGGAAGCGCTCGTGGAGGGGCAGGCCCAGCAGGTCATGGTAGAAGGCCAGACTGCGGTCCAGGTCGGCAACCTGAATGGTGGTCCAAAGGAATGTCATGGGGAAGCACCTCTCTTTCACAATGTTCTTTTCCCCAGTGTAGCACATTCCGGAACCGGGAGCAAGGGGTCAGCCCCGCTGGGAGAGCCAGTGCTTGCAGGTCTGCCACCACTCCACCGCCTTGAAGCGGATCTGATAGCCCTGGTCCTCATCGCTGATGAGGGCATAGTCGCCATGGGTGAGACCGGCGGCCTGGAGGGAGGTCTCCGTGACGGCGGAGAGGCAGAGGGAGGGGAAGACCACACACCACCAGTTGTGCCCCTCCGCCTGACCGATGAGGACCCGCAGGGCCAGGTAGTTGCCGGCAGGCAGGGAGACATTTTCATAGGTCCGGGTGGGGAACCAGGTCTCCTCCAGGCGGACCTCCACCGGATAGTCATACCCCCGGGCCTGGATTTCTTCCTCAGCGGTCTGGGCCAGATCATCCAGATGAGCCCGGAGAAGGGCTGCGGCCTGGTCGGCGCTGTCCTGCCCGGCCAGAATGGCATCGGTGCGGGCCAGGACCGCGTCCCGGACCTGGAGCTTCAGGTCCTGGTCAGCCTGGGTGTCGGAGTTGGCCAGAACGTGCAGGCGGATGACATGGTCAGCCAGCTGGGCCTGGGCCGCCTCGGCCCACAGGGCCGTGCAGACCAGACAGGCCACCAGCAGGGCCAGGAGCTGGCGCCAGGAAAAGGGAGAACTGTGCAAGTAACCCATGGAAAAACACCGTCCACTTTCTTGATGGTCGAAAGTATGGACGGTGTTTTTGCATTTTATACGGGCCGGCAAAAATTTATTCCGCCGGTTCTGCCGCCGGGGCAGGGGGTTCGGCGAGAGGCCGGGTGAGGAAAACCTCCTCCTGGGTCTCGGACAGGGTCTGGACAGCCTGCTGCGCCAGATCCTCCCGGTCAAAGAGACCAAAGACGGTGGGGCCGCTGCCGCTCATGGCCGACCCCAGCGCGCCGGCCTGGATCATGGCGTTCTTGATGCCCTCGATCACCCGGCGCTGGTGGGGGGGCAGGACAGCCTCAAAGACGTTAAAGACCCGCCGGGCCACACCAATCAGATCCCCCTGATCCAGGGCAGCCAGGACTCCCTTGGTGTCCGGGCGCAGATGCTTCTTTTTCCTGTCCCACTCCCGGAAAAGGGCGGGGGTGGAGATGGAAAAGTGGGGCTTGCACAGGACGATCCAGCAGGGGGGCAGAGAGGGCAGGGGCGTGAGCTGCTCCCCCCGGCCCTTGGCCAGGGCGGTGGTGCCCAGGACGCAGTAGGGCACGTCCGAGCCCACCTCCTCCCCGATGCGGGCCAGCTCCATGGGGCTCAGCCCGGCGCCGGTGAGCCAGTTGAGCCCCCGCAGGACCGCGGCGGCATCACTGCTCCCCCCGGCGGTGCCGGCACAGACGGGGATGGCCTTGTCAATGGAGATCCGCAGATCCCGCCAGTCCTGGCCCGTGGCCCGGCGGAAGGCCAGGGCGGCCGCCACCGCCAGGTTCCCTTTGTCGTTGGGCAGGAAGCGCAGGCCGGACTCGGCCCGGATGCCCCCGGGAAAGCCCCAATCCAGGCGGATGCGGTCGGCCAGGGAGACCGACTGCATGACCATCTCCATCTCATGGTAGCCGTCGGGGCGGGCAGAGAGGATGTCCAGGGTGAGATTGATCTTGGCGGGGGCCTGAAGGGTGAGCAGACTCACTTGATCTTGCGGGCCTCCAGATAGAAGCGCTTGTCATGGGCCTCACCCATGGAGAAGGTCTTCCGGGGCAGGGCACCGTCGAAGATCACCGTGGGGAAGAGCTGATCCTTTCCCATGCCGGGCAGGAGGAAGCCGATGCTGTCAGGCTGGCTGGCCAGCTGACGGACCACGTCCTCGCCGTGGATGTAGTCGATCTTGCCCCCGTTCTCCTCCAGGTAGCGGTCCAGGAAAGACTGCAGAGTGCCCACCTCCAGCTGGGCGGTGGGGTTGGGGACGGTGATGACCCCGGTCTCCTCGGGCAGGACATAGGTGATCTGATGGCCCTCCCCTTCGCCGTAGTGGGCGCCGGGATAGGCGGCCAGGAAGTCGGCCAGCAGCTTCTTGGGGTCCACCCCGAAGAGGACCCGGTGGATGGGCTCAAACTCCAGGGAGTCGTCGTGGAGGTTCACCAACTCCACCAGGGCATAGCGGGCGGGGTGGGTCTCCCGCTCCTCGGGGGAGAGGGTGGCCTTGAGCTCCTCCCAGCAGGCCTTGGCAGTGGCCAGGGAGTGGTTGCCGTCGCCCATGGCGTAGGTGAGGACGGGCTTGCCCTCGGCGTGATAGAACTTGGCAAAGCGCTCGGGGTCGCCCAGGTCGGTCAGCTGCTGGCAGACCTTGTCCGCCTGCTCCTTGCTCAGCAGCCAGCCGGAGACCCGGCCGCCCTTTTCCATCAGCGTGGTGCTGTAGATCATCTGCATCTGCTTCTTGCTCTCCTTGCTCAGCAGGGGCTCGATGATCTTCTTGTCGGGGTCGTCGATGAGGACCATGATGTGGGGCAGTTCGATGGGGGCGTTCTTGCGCACCTTCATGCGGGGGGGGATGCGGGAGAGGACGGTGCCCTCGGTGGCCCGGATGGGGGTGCCGGAGCCCTTTTCATAGCTGTACTGCTCCAGATCCAGCTTGCCGATGAGGCCCAGGCGGGTCTTGCCCCCGTCCAGCTTGCGCTCCAGGAGGATCATGGAGTTCTCCAGTTCCTTCAGGCGGCCTTCGGCCAGGTACTCCTCCATGGTGTGGTTGATCTTTTCGATCTCCTGCTCCACGTTGTCGCTCTCCAGCTTGCTCTCGGGCAGGATCAGGCGCAGGGTGGAGGGGGCGTCGCCCACATACTCATCCACCCGCTGCCAGTACTCAGGCTGAGAGGTGTATTGGTCACAGGCCACCACGGCCCATTTGGTCAGGCCGCAGTCCTGGGGCAGCAGGATGTTGGCCGGGGAAAAAGCAGTGTTGCTCATGGGGAAATTCCTCCGTTTCGTGTTGTGTTCGGGATTATGAAAGCTCAAAGAGCTTGTTCATCAGGACGGGAGCGCCGGCGGCATAGGCGGGGCCCTTCTGGCCGCTCTCCTCGCTGTAGGGCAGGCCCAGGCCGGTGTCCTTCCGGCTGTCGTAGAGCAGGTAGGGGACGGGGTCGCCGTCGTGGCCCCGGGTGGCGGTGAGGGTCTTGTGGTCGGAGAGGATGAGCAGGCGGTAGTCCGTGCCCTCCCGGTCCAGGGCCTGGGTGAGGGGACCCACCACCCGGCTGTCCAGCCACTCGATGGCCTGGAGTTTCCCGGGCAGGTCGCCGTTGTGGGTGCACTCATCGGGGGCCTCCACATGGACGGCCACAAAGTCCTTACCGCCCCGCAGTTCATCCAGGGCGGCGGCCACCTTGCCCTCGTAGTTGGTGTCCAGCTCGCCGGTGGCCCCCTCTACCTCCCGGATGTCCAGGCCGGACAGGCGGGCGATGCCGAAGCACAGGGGGACGGCGGAGATGACGGTGCCGGTTTTATGATACTTGTCCCAGAAGGAGTCCAGGGCCACGGCGCTGCCCTCGGCCCAGAACCAGACCCCGTTGGCGGGGAGCTTGCCCTCGGCCCGGCGCTGCTCATTGATGGGGTGGTGGTCCAGCACCTGGTGGGCCAGCTTCATCAGGTCCTTGAGCACGGCGGCGTTGTCGTTGCCCGAGGGGAGCAGGGGCCCGATGACCTCTCCCAGGTGGTCATGGGGGGGAATGAGGGAGATGCCGGTCACAGAGGCCCCGGACTGCACGGCGATGTGCCGGAAGGAGGGGGCGGGGTGGACCACCATGCCCGCCTTCTGGGCGGCGGCCTGGAAGGTGGGGTCCCGGAAGAGGTCGGTGACCAGCTGGATGGACTGCTCGGCCTCGATGGACCCGCCGGAGTGGGAGAGGATCTTCTTTTCCTCAAAGGGCAGGTCGCTGTCCTCATAGGCCACCATGTTGCAGCGGTAAGAGATGTCCCCCGGCTGCAGCTGGATGCCCGTGGCGGCAGCCTCCAGGGGGGAGCGGCCGGTGTAGCACAGGTTGGGGTCGGCCCCGAAGATGGACAGGATGGCGGTGTCACTGCCGGCGGGCAGGCCGGCGGGACAGTTGACCACGCTGCCCACCTCCCCCTTGGCAGCCAGGGCGTCCATGACGGGGATGGCGGCGTGCTGGAGGGGGGTCTTGTTGTCCAGGTCGGGCACGGGGTTGTCGGCCATGCCGTCGCCGATGATGAGAATGTACTTCATGGGGTCTCCTTTCGGGGAAAGTATTTATGGTTCCTGGTCGGCATCGGTCTGGCCGATGAATTCCTTCCAGTAGCGTTGTCCTTGGATGGTATCTGCCTGGGCCTCCAGCAGGTCCAGGATGAGGGAATTGGAGAGCAGATAGCCCTGGGGGGTGAAGTGCCAGCGGTGGTCGGTCTGCTCGGCCCACCGGTGGTCCTCGAAAAACTCCAGGCGGCGGGCGATGGGCTCGAAGTTCAGGCCGAACTTGCGCCGGTACTCCCATTCCTCGATGCCCCGGGCGGTGCGCATGCGCAGCAGGAGGTACTCCTTGGCCTGCTCCGGGGGAGGCACGGGCTGGACCTGTTCCACCTGGGCGCAGCCGGCGCTGATGGCCTGGATGTAGCCCTCCAGGTCCCGGGGGTAGGCGTACCGGTGGCCCTGGAAATAGGAGTGGGC
>DXEA01000033.1 GCA_019115225.1 Candidatus Evtepia faecigallinarum | reverse complement strand
AAGATTTTTATATTGAGTGTCCAAAATCACCCCTCGATTTCGTTACAGAAGATGAAACGAAGTCGGGGGGTGATTTCTGCAATGGTATATCCTACACCTGTTGCCGATGAGCCTAATAGGTCTTGGTATGGCGTATTCTGCCGGAAAAAGAGGGAGAACACATTCTGGAGATCTGTTAGTTTACCAAGAAATACCCACGAGCGGATTCTTGAAATAGACTTTCTCAGAAGTTTATCTATGTTGTCTGTCCTTGCGGGCCATGTAAGTAGCACATATATTTACCAGGAGACCCACTGGCAGTTCAACGGCATCAATATGGCCTTTTTCTTTAACCAAGCTGTCCGGTTCAGTGTACCGCTCTTTCTGCTGCTCTCTGGCTTTTCACTGTGGGTAGGAGGGCAACCTGCTTCCTGTAGGGCGTTTTGGAAAAGCCGCGTCAGGCGGGTCCTCCTTCCGTATGCCGTTTGGCTGCTGCTCTATAGCTTTTCCAACACGGGCTTTTCTTTTCCGGCGTGGCTGGACCAACTTGCCGATCCGGCGTGGCTGGCTCGGACGTTTCTGACCGGCCAGAGTGCGCCTCATCTCTATTTCATTCCCATCCTCTTCCAATGCTATTTGCTCTATCCTATTCTGAGAAGTTGGGTGGAGCGAGACCCGGCCAAGTGGGTGGCCTGGACGGTGGCAGTGACTCTCCTGCTGCAAGGGGGCTATGTGCTGCAGGATTTGGATTTGCTTCCAGGGACCTTGCCTGCCCATCTGTGGCTGCTCTTTCCTGTCTGGTGCTTTTATTTTGTGGCAGGAATGTGCTTGGGACAAATGGATTGGCCGAGCCTGTGCAGCTTTTGCCGCCGTCTGGCTCCGGCACTGACGGTGGTGTGTGGGCTTTCTTCTGTCCTATACTGTGCGCTGGCTTATCGGACCGGGCTGCTCCATGCCATCAAGCCGGAACTGATGCCGGGGGTGGTATTGGTTTTTCTTTGGGGCGTAGGCGCCTGGGGAAGATGGGGGAATTGGTTTATTGTGCGACAGACCACAGCATTTCTGGCGCGATATTCCATGGGGATCTATTACAATCATGTGCTGGTGATCTATTTCCTGCGCAAGTTTCCGCGCTTTCAGCAAGGGATGTCCGGCATGGCGCTGCTCTTTCTGAGTACCTTGGCCCTGTCTGTCCTGTTGGCAGTGGGATTGGGCGCTTTGGCCAGTCTGCGGCGGGTGAAACAGGGGAGTGCTTGAGAAACGAGGGAATAAATCCTGTGTATTTCAAAAAAACAAAAAATTTTTGCCAATCGTGTCACAAATTCCGCTTCTCATTCGTCATATAGATATAATACGTCGAAAGGAAGTGTACTCCATGAGAAAATGTTTTGTTGCAGCGGTCTTTCTGGTTGCCCTAATTCTGACCGCCTGCTGCGCTTGCAGCAATGACAATGCTGGCACGGCGAACACCGGCTCTCAGACCTGGGAAAAGAGCGACGCTTATACCCTCCAGCTTCCCCAGGGCTTTGCTGCTCAGGAAGGGGAAAACGGTGTTGTGAACCTTTCCCTGAAGGGTCAAGGGGTAGGCGGTGTGCAGACCCTCTCCTACGCAAATGCCCAGAGTTTGCTGACCATGGACTTCACCAAGGAGGAGAACAAAGCCACGGTAGATGCCTTAGCACAGCAGATCGCACCGGGGCAGCAGATGGCTGCTATGCTGAACCACACAGAGGGGGCTCCTCACTCTCGCCCCAGACACTTCGGCGACGGGCGGCCAGGAGGAGACGGCCCACTATCTCTTCCCCCAGGGGGACAAGGTCTACGATCTCTACTTCCAGGTCAGTGAGATTCCGGCAGAGCAGCAGCTGCTTCTGGTGGACAGTTTCATGCCAAAAGCTTAAAAAAGAAAGGCGATAGCCCCTTACCAACCCGCCCAGGATCGCCTGGGCGGGTTTTGCTTGACAGGGGGGCCGGGGCGTGGTAAGATGTTGAAAACATCGACAGGATGCGAAAACTTCATCTCGCGTGGAACGGGAAGAGTACCACCAGCAGAACCGGACAGAGAGGGGAGGCCACCGACTGCAAGCCGCCCCACGGGGAGCGATGGGAAAGTGCGCCCGGGAGCGAGAGGGATGCAGATGCCCTCCGGCTTGGCACCGTTACCGGCCCTTCGAGTGAGAAACAAGAGTGGAACCGCGGTCGTGTATCGCCTCTTGACCCTGTGTGGGTCGAGGGGCTTTTTTGTGCCCTGCAAGGGGCAGGTTCCAACCGGCCGGCGGCAGCATAGCATACTGTGATGTTTTTCAATTCATTGTGAGGTGACCGGAAATGTCCCATCTGAGCGAAACTTTGGCGGCCTATCAGGCCCGCGACCCGGCAGCCCGGAGCAAGCTGGAGGTTTTTCTTCTCTACCCCGGCGTCCACGCCACGGTCTATCATCGGGCGGCCCATTTCTGTTACTGTCATAAGATGAAGTTTTTGGCCCGGACCATCTCCCAGTGGAGCCGGTTCTGGACGGGCATCGAGATCCACCCCGGGGCCAAGATCGGCCGCCGCCTGGTCATCGACCACGGCATGGGCATCGTCATCGGCGAGACCGCCGAGGTGGGGGATGACTGCCTCATCTACCACGGCGTCACCCTGGGCGGCACCGGCAAGGACCAGGGCAAGCGCCACCCCACCATCGGCAACAACGTGCTGCTGTCCACGGGTTCCAAGGTGTTGGGACCCTTCAAGGTGGGCGACGGGGCCCGCATCGCCGCCAACGCGGTGGTGCTGAAGGAGATTCCCGAAAACGCCACCGCCGTGGGCGTGCCCGCCCGGGTGGTCCGCATCGCCGGGGAGAAGGCCGACTTCGTGGGGGACGTGGACCAGGTCAGCGTCACCGACCCGGTGCAGAAGGAACTGGAAGCCATCAACTCCCGCCTGACCTGGCTGGAGAGCTATATCAACCGGAAACACCAAGAGGAAGAAACCAGGAAGGAGAAAAACCATGAAGCTGTTTAACACCATGACCCGCCAGAAAGAGGAGTTCGTGCCCCTGAACCCCGGCCAGGTGAAGATGTACTGCTGCGGCCCCACCGTGTATAACTTCATCCACGTGGGCAACGCCCGGCCCATGATCCTCTTTGATGTGCTGCGCCGCTACCTGGAGTACCGGGGGTACGACGTGACCTTCGTGCAGAACTTCACCGACGTGGACGACAAGATCATCAAGCGGGCCAACGAGGAGGGGGCCACCTCCCAGGAGATTTCGGAAAAGTATATCGAGGAGTATTTCAAGGACGCCCACGGCCTGGGGGTCCGGGATGCCACCATCCACCCCAAGGCCACCGAGAACATTGCTCAGATCATCGACCTGGTCCAGACCCTCATCGACAAGGGCTATGCCTATGCCGCGGGGGGCGACGTGTACTACCGCACGAAAAAATTTGCCGACTATGGCAAGCTCTCCCACCAGCCCATTGAGGACCTCCAGGCCGGCGCCCGCATCGACGTCAACGACGTGAAGGAGGATCCCCTGGACTTCGCCCTCTGGAAGGCCGCCAAGCCCGGCGAGCCCTATTGGGACTCCCCCTGGGGCCAGGGCCGGCCCGGCTGGCACATCGAGTGCTCGGCCATGTCCAACCGCTACCTGGGCAAGACCATCGACATTCACTGCGGCGGTGAGGACCTGCAGTTCCCCCACCACGAGAACGAGATCGCCCAGTCCGAGGCCGCCAACGGCTGCAAGTTCGTCAACTACTGGCTCCACAACGGCTTCCTCAACATCGACAACCAGAAGATGTCCAAGTCCCTGGGCAACTTCTTCACCGTCCGCCAGGCCGCCGAGGCCTACGGCTATGAGGCCGTGCGCTTCTTCATGCTCTCCGCCCAGTATCGCTCCCCCCTGAACTACTCCCGGGACTCCCTCATCATGGCCCAGAACTCCCTGGAGCGGCTGTACACCGCCGAGAGCAACCTGGAATTCCTGGTCAAGAACGGGGCCGACGGGGACCTGACCGCCGAGGAGAAGGCCTTTACGGAGACCTTTGACAGCTACCGCCAAAAATTCGACGACGCCATGGACGACGACCTGAACACCGCCGACGCCGTCAGCGTCATCTTCGAGCTGGTCCGGGCCATCAACATCGCCGTGGAGAAGGCCCCCACCAAGGCCCTGGCCCAGGCCTGCCTGGACATGCTCCACGAGTTCACCAACGTGCTGGGCCTGCTGTACAACAAGAAGGAAGCGGCCGACGACGGCCTGAGCGAGAAGGTCGAGGCCATGATCCAGGCCCGCCAGGAGGCCCGGAAGGCCAAGAACTTTGCCGAGGCCGACCGCATCCGGGACGAGCTCAAGGCCATGGGCATCACCCTCATGGACACCCCCCAGGGGGTCAAGTGGTCCAAGGACTGACCGCCCCGCAGAAAACCCATACAGACCAACCGCCCCCAGGAACGGCATCCCGTTCCTGGGGGCGGTTTTCTAAAGGGGGTTACTCCAGTTCAAAGGCGCCGGTGTACAGCTGATAGTAGGTGCCCTTTTGGGCGATGAGGGTGTCGTGGTTGCCCATCTCGATGATGTGGCCGTGGTCCAGCACCACGATGAGGTCGGCATTCTGAATGGTGGACAGCCGGTGGGCGATGACGAAGGTGGTCCGCCCGGCCATGAGGGCGTCCATGCCCCGCTGGACCAGGGCTTCCGTGCGGGTGTCGATGGAGGAGGTGGCCTCGTCCAGGATCATGGCGGGGGGATCGGCCACGGCGGCCCGGGCGATGGCCAGCAGCTGCCGCTGGCCCTGGCTCAGCCCCTCCCCGGACCCGGCCAGGCGGGTGTGGTAGCCCTGGGGCAGGCGGGAGATGAAGTCGTCGGCCCCGGCCAGTCTGGCCGCGGCGATGCACTCCTCGTCGGTGGCGTCCAGCCGGCCATAGCGGATGTTTTCCAGAATGGTGGCGGTGAACAGGTAGGTATCCTGGAGGACGATGCCCAGGGAGCGCCGCAGGGAGGGCTTTTCGATGCGGTCGATGGGGATGCCGTCATACTGGATGGACCCGCCGGTGAGGTCATAGAAGCGGTTGAGGAGGTTGGTGATGGTGGTCTTGCCTGCGCCGGTGGCCCCCACGAAGGCGATCTTCTGGCCCGGCTGGGCGGTGAGGTCGATGTCGTAAAGGATTTGCTTTGTCGGCACATAGCCAAAGTCCACATGGTCCAGCCGGATGTGGCCGGTGAGCTTGGTGTAGACGGCGGTGCCGTCGGGCCGGCGCTCCTTCCAGGCGAACAGGCCGGTGTGGTCCTGGGTTTCCGAAAGCTGGCCGCCGGTCTCCCGGGCGTTGACCAGGGTGACGGTGCCCCCGTCGGCCTCCGGCTGCTCGTCCAGCAGGGCGAAGATCCGCCCCGCCCCGGCCAGGGCCATGGCCACCATGCTGATCTGCTGGGCGATCTGCTGGATGGGCATGGAGAAGGACTTGGACAGGGACAGGAAGGCCACCACCACCCCGGCGGTGATGCCGCCTGTGCCGGTGATGGCCATGCCGCCGCCCACCAAGGCCAGAATGACATATTGCAGGTTGCCGATCTGGCTTAAAATGGGCATGAGGACGTTGCCGTAGCGGTTGGCCATGCGGGCCTGGGTGAACAGGTCGTCGTTCTGGGCCAGAAAGCCCTCCTTGGACTGCTGCTCGTGGCAGAAGACCTTGACCACCTTCTGCCCGCCCAGCATTTCTTCAATGTACCCGTTGAGCTCACCCAGGGCGGTCTGCTGGGCCATGAAGTAGTGGGTGCTGGTGCCGCCCACCTTTTTGGTAATCAGGACGATGACCACAGTCACCGCCACCACCACCAGGGCCAGCACCCAGCTGTAATAGACCATGACGCAGAAGGCGGCCAGGACGGTGATGGCGCAGGAGAAGAGCTGGGGCAGGGCCTGGGAGATGAACTGACGCAGGGTGTCCGTGTCGTTGGTGTAGTGGCTCATCACATCCCCGTGGGTGTGGGTGTCAAAGTAGCCGATGGGCAGGGTCTGCATGTGGTCAAACATGTCGTCCCGGATGGCCTTCAGGCAGCCCTGGGAGACCAGGACCATCAGCCGGCTGTAGCACAGGGTACACACCACGCCGATGAGGTAGATGGCGGCCATGGTCAGCAGCACCCGGGCCAGGCCCGTAAAGACGGGGTGTTCCTCCAGTAGCAGGGGGGCGATGTACTGGTCCACCAGCACCTGCATGAACATGGAGCCGCTGACATTGGCCACCGTGGAGACCAGCACGCACAGGCAGGACAGGGCAAAAATGCCCTTGGCGTGGCCGGCGATGTAGGCCATGAGGCGGTGGATGGTGGCGGCGCTGTATTTGGGCTTGTTTCTCATTGTGCGTCCTCTCCTTTCTGCTGGGAGGTATAGATCTCCTGATAAATGGGGTTGGAGCGGAGCAGTTCCTCATGGGTGCCGGTGGCGGCGATGCGCCCGCCGTCCAGCAGGACGATGAGGTCGGCATCCTGGACCGAGGAGACCCGCTGGGCGATGATGAGCTTGGTGGTCTCGGGAATCTCCTCCCGGAAGGCCCTGCGGATGAGGGCGTCGGTCTTGGTGTCCACGGCGGAGGTGGAGTCGTCGAGAATGAGGATCTTGGGGTGTTTGAGCAGGGCCCGGGCGATGCACAGCCGCTGCTTCTGGCCCCCGGAGAGGTTGGTGCC
>DXEA01000032.1 GCA_019115225.1 Candidatus Evtepia faecigallinarum | reverse complement strand
CCCCACCGCGGGGATGGTGACGAAGGTGGGCAGGAAGGTGCCCAGAATGCTGCCGATGGTGTTGAAGGCCCCCAGGGTGCCCACGGTCTTGCCGTTGTCCTCCAGGCTGTCCACGGTGTACTTGACCAGGGAGGGGGTCACCGTGCCCAGCAAAAACAAGGGAAAGACAAAGATGACCATGCAGGCACAAAAGGCCGCAATGATGAGGAAGTTGGTGCTGATGGTGAGGACCAGAACCCCGGAGATGCCCAGAATAATGTATTTGCCCAGCACGGGAATGGCGGCGATCCACACCGCCGCAAGGAGCAGCCGCCGGTAGAGCCGGTCGGTGTTGGGGTCCTTGTCCGCCATGCGCCCGCCCCAGACGTTGCCCAGGGCCAGGGCGATCATGATGGTGCCGATGATGATGGTCCAGACGATCTGGGAGGAGCTGAAATAGGGCGCCAGCAATCGGCTGGCCCCCAGCTCCACCGCCATGACGGAGACACCGGAGAAGAACTCCGTCAGGTAGAGGTAGTACTTGTTTTTCAGGATGGGACGTTTCTCCATATTGCTCCCTTTCTGTCAAAAAACGGTACAGCGCGATGCTGTACCGTTTTTCTCTCCTTCCGGTGCTGCCGCCCGGGTCACAGTGTGTTCTGGCTGCCCAGGACGTTGAGGATCTTGTCTTTGACCAGGTCCTTCACATACTGGCGGCCCACCTTCAGATAGCCCCGGGGGTCGAAGCCGGCGGGGTCGGCCATGAGCTGCTGGCGCACGCCGGCGGTCATGGCCAGGCGGAGGTCGGAGTCGATGTTGATCTTGCACACGGCCATCTTGGCGGCCTGGCGCAGCTGGTCCTCGGGCACGCCGATGGCGTCCTTGAGCTGGCCGCCGTTGGCGTTGATCATCTCCACATACTTGGGGGTGACGGAAGAGGCCCCGTGGAGGACGATGGGGAAGCCGGGCAGGCGGCGGGAGACCTCCTCTAAGATGTCAAAGCGCAGCTGGGGCTTGGTGCCGGGCTTGAACTTGAAGGCCCCGTGGCTGGTGCCGATGGCGATGGCCAGGCTGTCCACCCCGGTGGCCCGGACGAACTCCTCCACCTGGTTGGGGTCGGTGTAGGAGGAGTCGGCGGCGGAGACGTTCACGTCGTCCTCGATGCCGGCCAGGCGGCCCAGCTCCCCCTCCACCACCACGCCGTGCTGGTGGGCGTAGTCCACCACCTGGCGGGTGAGGGCGATGTTGTCCTCAAAGGAGTGCTTGGAGCCGTCGATCATCACGGAGGTGAAGCCCCCGTCGATGCAGGCCTTACAGATCTCAAAGTCCTCGCCGTGGTCCAGGTGCAGGGCGATGGGCAGGCCGGTGTCGGCCACGGCGGCCTCCACCAGCTTCATCAGATAGACGTGCTTGGCATACTTCCGGGCCCCGGCGGAGACCTGGAGGATGATGGGAGAATTGGTCTCCTGGGCAGCCTCGGTGATGCCCTGAACGATCTCCATATTGTTGACGTTAAAGGCGCCGATGGCATAGCCGCCCTCATAGGCCTTGCGGAACATTTCGGTGGTAGTAACTAACGGCATGAATCCCGCTCCTTTCCAGCAAATTCGGATAAATCATTGTACCAGTATTCCATAAGAATTGCAAGTGCGGATGGGATATGTTATGATGGTGCCGAAGCATAGACACCAAACGCCCTTTACCGCGTTTGCCATATTCTCAACTAGGAGGTTTCCTGTATGGAACAGTTAAAAGGGGCCTGCATCATCGGCCAGTCCGGCGGACCCACCGCCGTCATCAACGCCAGCGCCCAGGGGGTCATCCAGACCGCCCTGGCCAATCCCAACATCACCCGCGTCCTGGGCGCCGCCCACGGCATCAAGGGGGTTTTAGCCGACCAGCTCTACGACATGGGCCGGGAGGACAGCCAGGAGCTGGATCTTCTCCAGTTCACCCCCTCCTCCGCCCTGGGCTCCTGCCGCTACAAGCTGGCCGACCCCGACCAGGACGAGACCGACTACCACCGCATTTTAGAGATTTTCAAAAAGTACGACGTGCGCTACTTCTTCTACAACGGCGGCAACGACTCCATGGACACCTGCAACAAGATCAGCAAGTACATGCAGCGGGTGGGCTACCCCTGCAACATCATCGGCGTGCCCAAGACCATCGACAACGACCTGTCCGGCACCGACCACTGCCCCGGCTACGGCAGCGCCGCCAAGTACATCGCCACCTCCTGCATGGAGCTGTATCAGGACGCCCGGGTCTATGACACGGGCACGGTGGTCATCGTGGAGATCATGGGCCGCCACGCCGGGTGGCTCGCAGGCGCCGCCGGTCTGGCCACCTGGGCAGGCTCCGGCCCCGACCTGGTGTATCTGCCCGAAGTGGACTTCTCCATGGAGGACTTCCTGGCCGATGTGAAGCGGATTTATGAGGCCACCGGCAACTGCCTGGT
Organism: Candidatus Evtepia faecigallinarum; assembly: GCA_019115225.1. Taxonomy (GTDB): domain Bacteria; phylum Bacillota; class Clostridia; order Oscillospirales; family Oscillospiraceae; genus Evtepia; species Evtepia faecigallinarum. The sequence continues at coordinate 7,011 of DXEA01000032.1, read as the reverse complement.
GGCAGTCTCCGAGGGCATCCACTACGCCGACGGCACCTTCGTCTCCGAGGCCAAGACCTCCGCCACCGACGGGTTTGGTCATGCCCAGCTGGGCGGTCTGGCTGCCCTTTTGGCCAATGTGGTCAAGGAGAAGATGGGGGTCAAGGTCCGGGGCATCGAGCTCTCCCTGCTCCAGCGCTGCGGCTCTCACTTGGCCTCCCGCACCGACGTGGAGGAGGCCTACAACGCCGGTAAGGCCGCCGTGGAGGCCGCTGTGGCCGGCATGACGGACCAGATGGTGGCCCTGGACTGCGTCCGGGACGCCGACGGCTACCACTGCCAGACCAAGCTGGTTCCCCTGACCCAGGCGGCCAACACCGAGCGCAAGGTTCCCCGGGAGTGGATCAACGCCGCCGGCAACGGGGTGGAGCAGGCGTTTATCGACTACGCCCTGCCCCTCATCCAGGGGGAGGCTCCCCGGCCCCTGGCCGACGGCCTGCCCCGGTTTGCCAAGCTGAAAAAGGTGCTGACCACGGACATCGACTGACGAAAGTTTATCCAAAAAACATTTGGGCGGAGGCTCCTGGGGGGGCCTCCGCTCTGCTGTTCGCTAAAACAGCGGCTATTGGGTCAAAAGGTTTCTTGACGGGAAATATCGGTTCCATTATAATGAATATGTCAGCATGAAGATTCACTATTTTACTCTGGACTATCAAACAGAAAGAGAGGCGAATTTTGTGAGACGAATGAAGAAACTTTTGTCCGCGCTGCTCTGCGCGGCCCTGCTGCCGGGGGCAGTGTTGGCGGCGGGGGAAACCGCTGACTGGGCAAACGAGGCCGTAACAAAGCTGAACCAAATCTATGGAAGCGGCGAAAGTGTCCCGTTTTCTGCCGATGGCGACACGATGACCGAAGGGGATTTGAATACCCTGATGAACGCCACCGGCTGGAAAACCGACAAGGCAGGTTCAGACACCAGCGCACAGCTTACCCGTGGCACGGCCTGCGCGGTGCTGGCCGATGTGTTCGACCTGCCGATTGGCACCCAGAGCGCCATCCAGTACCTGTACGACCAGAACATCATCAACGGTGTGTCAGAAAATAATCTGAATGAAACCGGCAATGTGAGCAAGGCCGAGTTCGCCGTACTGACCTACCGGGTGCTCAACGCCGTGGGCGGCGGCAAGACATCTTCCAGTGCCACCCTCAAACCAGGACAGGACGGATACTTTGAGTGGATGTACCTGGCGGCACGTGGTTGTGTGCCGTTCAAGTCAAGCCAGATCAATACACAGATAGGTTCTGCCAAATTGAAGAATGTCGGCACAAATCAGGTGGCAGATGTTCCACAAGAAGAATCAAGCGGCGAAATTAAAACCGGCCAAGGCATTTGGGATGCTTGGATTGAAAAACTTAACACACTGAAAAACGTTAATTTGAGCACGAGCACAGAAAGTGAAGCATCAATACCGGCATATCCCGCAAACAATCCCTCTCTTCTTGACGCTGCAAAGGCAATAGTAGCTGAATATGTAAAAATTGAAGGTGCTGTAAAGGCCATTTTCTCCGATGTGGTGCCGGGCGACTATGCCCGTGGCGGCGCGTACTACGACGGCGTGATGTATCTGTTCGACCAGGGGCTGGTCAGCGGCACCGGCAACGGAGAATTCGAGCCAGATCAGGCCCTTTCCCGTCAGCAGCTGGCGGTTCTGCTGTACCGGCATGGGGGGTCCAATCCCATTTCCGGTGAAGGCGCATTAGAAGCAGCCATGACGTACGCACAGAGTAGCGGCTATCTGACCCCGCCGACAGACGGTGCAGACGCTTGGTGGGCGACAACCGCCACCCGGGAGGAAGCTGTTTATGCCATTGTCAAAGCCTGTGCAGATGAGGATGATGTACTTGCGGCCAACACCGATGTGCTCGGCCGCTTCTCGGACGGCAATGCGGTTTCGGCCGATGCGGCATCCTACATCGCCTACGCGGTCAGCATTGGCATCCTGAACGGCAATCAGAACGGCACGCTGGGACTGTCCACCGGCGCGACCCGCGGGCAGGCCGGCGTCCTCCTCTACCGCACCCTCATCGGCCTGGACACCAGCAAGATGAAGGACTACGCAGACAGTGTGGAATATGCTACGGCGGAAGAGGGCACCTCTACAGTATCCCCCTTCTCTTCCATCGCCACGCTGTCCAGCCCTAACACCCTCACCCTCCGGGAGGACTGGCGGCTGACGGGCGATCTTGTCTTAAACGTCCCCGAGGGCGACACCCTGACGATTCAGGGCAATGGCTACCACATCTACGAGATGGGCGGCAAGCTGACAAACAGCGGCGGCGGTACGGTCACCTTTGCGAACGGCACCATCCTCTATCCCGCCGCAGATGATGAAAATGCCTCAAAGGTCTCCACCGATGGCAGCTGGGACACTGGCGAGTCCAATACGCTGATGCAAACATACAGAACGGCACATAACGTGACCATCGCTACAACAGAACACGGCACCGTAACGGTGGACAAAATGCCGGCGCTGCCGGGTGAGAAGGTCACCGTAACCGCCACGCCGGACAGTGGCTATCAGTTAAGCACGCTGTCGGTAACGGACGGCTCTGACCAGCCCGTATCGGTGAACAGCAATGCTTTTACCATGCCCGCCAGTGACGTGACCATCACCGTGACCTTCCAGGAAGTGCCTGTCACCGCCCCCACCTTCTCCCCTGCGGGCGGCACCTATTCCTCCGCCCAGACTGTCACGATGACTGCCGGGGAGGGCGCCGCGATCTACTACACCACCGACGGCAGCGACCCCACCACAAGCAGCACCCAATATACCAACCCCATCACCATTTCCGGCACCACCACCCTCAAGGCCGTAGCGGTGATAGACAATGTCTACAGTGATGTAGCCACCGCCACCTACACCATCAACACCGGCGGCGGCGGTGGCGGTGGCGGCGGTGGAGGCGGCGGTTCCTCCACCACCACCGAGACCACCACCAACCCCGACGGCTCCACCACCACCACGGTGACCAACAACATCACCGGCACCGTCACCGAGACCACCAAGAACCCGGACGGCTCCACCGAAGTGGTGCAGACCCAGAAGGACGGCACCGTCACCACCACCAACACCGACACAGAGGGCAACAAAACCAAGGTCGTGGAAACCCCCGACGGCACCACCGAGACCACCATGGACCGGACCGACGGCTCCCGCTCGGTGACCACCGTGGATGAAACCGGGATCGTGGTCAGCGAGACCTCGCTGACCACAGCCGCCATCGAGACGGCGGCCGCCGCCGGCCAGCCTGCGGCCCTTCCTCTGGCCCCCCTGCCGCTCACTGCCGACCAGGAGACCGCCCCCACCGTCGCCATCGACCTGCCGGCCGGTACCAGCGCCAGGGTGGAGATCCCTGTGGAGAGCGTCACCCTGGGCACGATCGTTGTGGTCGTGGGCGAGGACGGCACGGAGACCGTTGTCAAGACCACGGTGGCCACCGAAAACGGCGTGGCCGTCACCCTGTCGGACGGCGACACCGTGAAGATCGTGGACAACAGCAAGGAATTTGACGACGTGTCCGATACCTATTGGGGGGCCGACAGCGTGACCTTCGCTTCCAGCCGGGAGCTGTTCAACGGCACCAGTCCCACCACCTTCTCCCCGGAAACCCCCATGACCCGGGCCATGATCGTCACTGTCCTGGCCCGCTATGACGGGGTGGACACGGACACCGGTACAACCTGGTATGACGCCGGGGTCCAGTGGGCGGTAGCCGCCGGCGTCTCCGACGGCACCAACCTGGACAGCTCCCTGACCCGGGAGCAGCTGGCCACCATGCTCTGGCGCTATGCCGGGGAGCCTGTCCCCACTGCCTCCCTGGACGCCTACGGCGATGCCTCGTCGGTCAGCTCCTACGCCCAGCAGGCCATGGCCTGGGCGGTGGAGACCGGCCTGTTCCAGGGGGTCACCCCCGACACCCTCCGGCCCCAGGGCGAGGCCATCCGCGCCCAGGTGGCCACCATCCTCATGCGCTTCATCGACACCTCCGCATGATCCTTCCATAGACAGGAGAGGGACGGCAGTGCCGTCCCTCTCCTGTCTTCTTCTCTCCCGGCCCCGGCACAGTTTGGTTTTGTGCCGGGGCCATGTTATGTTCAGTGGCTTTTGTGGGGGATGAGCAGCATCTGGCCGGGGAAAATCTCCTCCGTGGTCAGGCCGCTGGCGTCCAGGATCTCCTGGTCCGTGGTGAGGTATGCCTTGGCCACTGACCACAGGTCCTCCCCCGGACGCACTGCCCGGAGGGTCACCGAGGGCAAACGCTCCGTCTCCTCCCGCTTCTCCCCTAACATCACCCGGCCGATCACCGGGGTCTCCTGGCGCTCCAGGGCCATCCAGTGGAAGGCCAGGGGGAAGGAGACCTCCACCCCCTCCCCCACCGGGGCGGCAGTGGGCTCCCGGAGGAGCTCGGCGGTGAAGGTACAGCCGGTCTGTCCGGCCAGCCGGTGCTGGACGCTTGCCCGCCGGTGGCCGGCAGCCACCCCCTCGGGGGTGTCGTACAGGATCACCAGCTCCACCTCCTGGGTGAGGATACAGTCCTCCCCCTCCTGGCTCTGGCCGGCCCGGCCCAGGCGGACCTGGACGTCCAGGAGGTTACCGGGGATGCCCCCGGTCTCTACCGTCTCCCGGGCGGTCTCCTGGCCCTCTCCCTGGCCCAGCAGCCGCTGGACGGGGCAGGTGTCCCCCTCGGGCTGGAGGTCGTGGGTGGTGCTGTACAGATCCGTCAGCACGCTCACCGTCACCTCCCGCCGCAGCACCGCCTGGGCCTGGAGGGCCAGCTCCACCTGGAAGGTCCGCCGGTCCTCCCCGGCGGTGGTACACTTGACGTCGGTAAAGAGCAGGTCCATGTGGCACAGCCCTTCCTCGCTGTCCTCTCCGGCGTCCATGATCTGGGAATAAGGCAGGTGGAAGTCTCCGGTGAACAGACTCCCGTCCTCCCCCCGGCACAGCAGCTGGAGGAAGGCCTCGCCCTTAAAGACCAGCTTGCTGCCGATGACCCGGGCCTCCGTGCAGGTGCACTGGGCGCGGGTGCGCAGCAGCTCCGCCGCGTCGGGCCGGCCGGCGGGCAGGACCACAGCGTCCTGATAAGTAAAATTCTTCTCCTGGACATAGACCGTCTGGAAGCTGCGCAGCAGCCCGGTCTTTTGCTGGATGCCCTTGTCCTGGGCCCCCTCCACCCCGGCGGCCAGACTTCTGGTCTGGGGGCTGAAGCCCTCGATCTCCAGGCAGTAGCCCACCCGCACCAGCACCTTGCGGGGGTTGAGCAGGTGGATATCCACCGACAGCACCCGGGGCACCACATGCAGGACGCTGCGCCGGGTGAGTCCCTTGAGCTCCGGGGAGGCCGAGAAGGGCAGCGTCACCTCCATGGCGCGCACCCCTTCCTCCCCCTCGGGCTGGTAGAGGATCGTGGTTTTCAGCAACCCGGCCAGCTCTCCCCGCCCGTCCTGGGGCTCCTTGCGCTGGAGCAGCAGCCGGGCCTCCCCGTCCAGCACCTGCCAGATGTCCGGGCAGGCGTCGGGGACGATCATCTCCCCGGTCTCCTCCTGTTCCAGGCTGGTGCGGCAGACTGTCTCCCAGCCCCGCACCGTCTCCTGCCGCAGTTCCAATTCCATCACTGTGACCAGTCCTTTCTCGTGGTAAGTATCTGCCAAAGCCTATGCAGGCCGGCGGGCAGATATGACGGCCCTCAGATGCGGAAGAGCTTTTTCAGCAAACCGGCCAGCGCCTTGGGGGCGTTCACAACCACCATCTTCATCCCCGTTCCCTCCCTTCCCGGGTGAAAAAACACCCGTTCGCTCCCAGTCTATGCCGGGAGCCAACGGGTGGTGCATGGGGACAGGTTCAGTTTTTTTCCCAAGGCTTGTTTTCCTTGGCCAGCTCGTGCAGGCGCACATAGCTGCGGTGGCGGCTGGGGGGGATTTTTCCCTCTGCCAGGGCCTCCAGCACGGCGCAGCCCTTCTCCTTCACATGGGCGCAGCCCACAAAGCGGCACTGGCCCAGGTAGGGGCGGAACTCCCGAAAGGTCTCGGCCAGGGTGTCCTTGTCCAGCACTTGCCCCCCCTTCTCCTGGTCAAAGGCGGAAAAGCCCGGTGTGTCGGCGATGAGCCCCCCGGACACGGGAAAGAGCTCCACATGGCGGGTGGTGTGCCGGCCCCGGCCCAGCTTTTCGCTGATCTGGCCGGTGGCCAGGCCAAAGGCCGGGTCCAGGGCGTTGAGGATGCTGGACTTGCCCACCCCGGAGTTGCCGGTAAAGGCGGAGATCTTCCCCGCCAGCAGGGCCCGCAGGTCCTCGATGCCCTGGCCGGTGGCGGCGCTCACCGCCAGGGCGGGGATGCCCGCTTTCTGGTAGATGTCCAGAAGCTCCTGGGCGGGGACCAGGTCCCACTTGTTCACGCACAGGATGGGCTGGCAGTCCTTGCTCTCGGCCAGGGAGATGATCCGGTCCAGCAGATAGGGGTCGCTGACGGGGATGGCCCCGGAGGCGATGATCACCAGCTGGTCGATGTTGGCCACCGCCGGGCGCTGGAAGGCGTTGCGCCGGGGCAAAATCTCATCCAACGACCCGCTGCCGTCGGGCTGACGGGTGAAGCACACCCGGTCCCCCACCAGGGGGGTGCGTTTTTGGTGGCGGAATTTTCCCCGGGCCCGGCAGGTCACTTCCTCCTCCCCTGCCTGGACGTAGTAAAATCCGCTCAGGGCCTTGCGGATGACCCCTTCTTCTCTCATCTGGCTCATTCGTCAAAGTTTACGGGGTAGCGTTGGGACAGCTCCCCATCGAAATAGATACACACTTCCTTGGTCCCCGACCCGGTCAGGGGCACATAGACGGTCCCCTGCTGGGGGTCCACGTCCTTTTTATAGGCCTCACGGCCGTCCACGGTCACCTGGACGGAGACGATCTCCCGGCCGTCGGTGGGGAGGGTGATCTCAATGGTCTTGGTGTGTTCCGTGGGCTCGGTGGGGGTGGTGG
>DXEA01000031.1 GCA_019115225.1 Candidatus Evtepia faecigallinarum | reverse complement strand
TAAGATGGTGGTAGCTCACAGGACTGCCTCCTTGGTAATTTGGTTGGTGTGTGTTTTTTCCATTTTACCAGATTTGTGCTCTCCTGTGAGCCCTTTTCCTTTTTGTTGCACTTGATAGTATAATCCGCCCCAGAGAAAGCCCAAGCCCGCGCGGCAGCGCCCCCCGGAGGGTGGCACCCTCCATCGGCCTACCCCACCCGGTGGGGTCCGGGTTATCCCGCGGCAGCGCCCCCTGCGGGCATCCCCCGCGCGGGCAGCGCACCCCCCGCGGCCAGCGCCCCCCCAGGGGCGCCCCTCCCCACCAGGGCCGCTCAGCCCTGGTAGGTCAGCACCGCCACCTGGGGCTCCGTCCCGGCATTGATGGTGATGGTGTCACCAGGATAGTAGACATAATCCCCCACCAACGCCAGGAAATCCTCCACAGGCCCCACCGCAGGCAGGCCCACCTCCCCCTTGCGGTAGTGCATGGGAATGACGATCTTGGGCCGGATGGTGTCCATGAGCTCCTTGGCCTCCTGGGGGCCGATGGTGTAAAAGCCCCCCACGGGGATCAGGGCCACGTCCAGCCCCTGCAGCTCCGCCGCCTGGGCGGGGGTGAGGGGACAGCCGATGTCCCCGAAGTGGGCCAGGCGGAGGTCCCCCGCCTGGAGGACGTGGATGGTGTTCTCCCCCCGCAGGCGGCCCTGCTCGGGGTCGTGATAGGTGTCGAGCTTGGTGATGCGGAAGGGATTTTCTCCCCCCTTGCCCGCCTTGACCAGGCCGGCGGCGTTGTGGTCCCCGTGGCCGTGGGAGCACAGCACCAGGTCCCCCGCCACGTCCAGGGGGGACAGGCCGGGGACATAGTTGTCCTCATAGGGGTCAAAGACCACCGTGTAGCCGTCACAGGTCAGGGCGAAGCAGGCATGGCCGTGCCAGCGCAGCGTCAGTTGTTTCATAAAATGCCTCCTTTTGCTCACATGGGCTGGGTGGATTGGGATGAGGTCATTGTACCACATTTTTTCCGCCCCGTCAGGTCCGGTGTGAAAAAAATGCCCTCTCCCGGGCCATCCCCCGTCTTGCCAAAGGGGAAAAGGTATAGTATCCTGTATGCCATACCAAGAACCACAGAAGGGAGGGGGTACCATGAAGCAGACCAGGACCAGAAGCTGGAACTACCCCGTGGTGGGGGGCATCACCGCCCTGTTCCTCCTGCTGCTGGTGGCAGGGCTGTATCTGACCCAGGTCGTTTTGCTGGAAAACGCCCAGCAGCTGGGCAACGAGGTGGCCAGCCGCTGCTCCCAGGAGGAGCTGGCCAGCGCCCAGACCGCCCAGTCCCTGCTGACCCTGGGCAACGAGCTGCTGGAGGAGCAGGTGGCCGCCGGCGCCAGCCAGCAGACCCTGCTCCAGTGGGCGGACACCTTCCTGATCACGGTGAGCCAGTGGTTGGAAAGCAACGCCCTGGTGCCCCAGGCGGTCATCCAGGGGACCCTGGTCTCCCCCACCGTCCCCGCCGGCAGCACCCCGCCCCAGGACCTGCCCTGGTACCAGCAGGCCATGGACGCGCCGGGCCGGCTGGTGTATACCGCCCCCTATTTTGACGAGGCCACCGGCGAGTCCCTCCTCACCCTGGCCCAGGCCTGCCAGGACGGGACCCATGTGCTGGCCATCCACCTGTACCTGGACCGGCTGGCCATGGACAGCACCGCCGGCGCCCTGCCCCAGGGCAGCTCCTACTACCTCTGCGACGGCAGCGGCAACCTGCTCTATGCCGAAAGCGCCCTGAATGTCTCCCGGGAAACCCTGGAGGCATACGTCCGGGCGGTGTTCGACCAGATCCAGACCGGCCAGCTGGACGACGCCCAGGAGTACATCTACGGCCTGACCGAGGAAAAGCGGGCGGTCTATTTCAACACCGCCGACAACGGCTGGATCTCCATCATCACCATCCCCTACAGCGCCCTGCTGGGGGACCTGCGCCAGGTCTTTTACGGGGCCATGGCCATCTCCGGCGCCCTGCTGCTCTTCCTGCTCTTTCTGGGCCTGCGCCAGCGGCGGCTGCACCGGCGCATGGCCCGGGTCAGCGAGACGGTCACCGTGCTGGGCAACCAGTACTATGCCATCTACCGCATCCACTGGGCCAGGGGGACCTATGAGATCATCAAGGCCACGGAGGATGTCTCCCGGCAGCTGCCCGCCGCCGGGGACTACGACGCCCTCATGGCGGTCTTTGGCCGGATCATCCACCAGGAGGCCTTTGACAGCTTCCAGACCAACTTCTCCCTGGCCAACATCCGGCAGCTGGTGGAGAAGGACATCCCCAACTTCGGCGGGGACTTCCTGCGCCGCTTCGGCCAGGAATACCGCTGGGTGAATGTCAACCTGCTCATCGACCCCTCCCTGCCCCAGGAGGCCATCCTCTGCTTCCGCCACGCCGGCCAGGACCGCATCCAGCAGCGCCAGCAGATGGAGATGCTCCAGGAGGCCCTGGACCGGGCCAAGGAGAGCGAGGCGGCCCGGGACCAGTTCTTCTCCCAGATGAGCCACGACATGCGCACCCCCCTCAACGTCATCATCGGCACCGTCCAGCTCTCCCTGGCCCAGGGGCAGGGGGAGGGCGGGGAAGCCCTGAAAAAGATCCAGGTGGCCGCCCGGCAGCTGCTGGAGCTCATCAACGACATTCTGGAGATCTCCCGCATGGAGCGCACCGACCTGCGCCTGAACAACGACCCCTGCGACCTGCGCCAGACCGTGGAGCAGTGCGTGGAGGCCTTCCAGCCCCAGGCCGAGCTGCAGAAAAAGACCCTCCTGCTCACCAGCGCCATCCCCCGGCCCCAGGTGCGCACCGACGCCTTCCGGCTGCAGCAGATTTTGAACAACCTCCTGTCCAACGCCATGAAGTTCACCGGCCAGGGGGACACCGTCCGGGTCACCGTCCGCCAGGAGGAGCACCAGTGCACCATCACCGTGCAGGACACGGGCATCGGCATGTCCCCGGACTTCCTGCCCCAGCTCTTCACCCCCTACGCCCGGGAGAACCGCTTCGGCACCCAGAGCGTCCTGGGCACCGGCCTGGGCATGACCATCGTGCACACCATCGTCCAGCGCATGGGGGGCACCATCCAGGTGGACAGCGCCCTGGGGGTGGGCACCACCTTCACCCTCACCCTGCCCATGGAGCCGGCGGCAGAGGAGCGCCAGGCTCCGCCCGACCAGGACCGGGAGGACCCCAAGGTCTTTTTCCAGGGCAAGCATCTGCTGGTGGCGGAGGATTTTGAGATGAATCTGGAGATCATCACCCAGCTGCTGGCCATGTGCGGGGCCCGGGTCACCCCCGCCCGCAACGGCCAGGAGGCGGTGGAGGTCTTTCAGGCCGCCCCGCCGGGGACCTTTGACGCCATCCTCATGGACATGAACATGCCCGTGCTGGACGGCTGCGGCGCCGCCCGGGCCATCCGGGCCCTGGACCGGCCGGACGGGGCCACAATCCCCATCGTGGCCGTGACCGCCAACGCCTTTGCCGAGGACGCGGCGGCCTCCGCCCGGGCGGGGATGAACGCCCATGTGCCAAAGCCCATTGACCTGAAGCAGCTGGCCAAGGCCCTCTGTCACCTGGCCGAGGCCGCACCTTAAGACAGCAGAACACCCCTCCGGCCCTGCGGGTTTCCCCGCGGGGCCGGAGGGGTCCTTTTTGTCCAGGGGGTTCCGTTCCGCGGGCAGGGGGAACCCCGCCGCCCCCTTCGACATAAGATGACAACGGCACTGCCGGAAAGGAGATCTGATCTATGGTCAATTTAGATGCCACTTCCCTCACCGAGGCCCAGACCTGTCCTGCCATCGGCTATCAGGCGGCCTCCATCTGTGTGCCCGTCACCGTCACCCCCTTCGCCCAGACCGGGGCCACCACCACCAAGTGCTGCGGCACCCCCGTGGTCACCCCCGGCATCGCCGTGTGCGGCGGGGTGAAGAACGGCTCCTGCGCCTTCACCATCACCCAGGATATCTGCGTGGCCGTCCCCGTGGAGTTCGGCGCGGTGGCCTCTGTGGGCGACAGCTTTGTCAGCTGCAGCGATGCCTCCGACCAGGACATCTGCACCACCTGCGGCCAGGCCGCCACCCCCACCGCCGTCCCCGACGGCGCCGTCCTGCCCAGCCTGTAACCTCTCCCCACCCCAGCCGGGGTTACGGAGACCCCCGCCCCCGGGCCCGCTTTCCGGGTCCGGGGGCCCTTTGCTGCCCCGCCGGGGCGGGAAAAATTATCGTGGCAATTTGGGGCAAAGCATTGTATAATGGGGAAAACGTCCGCGTATGCGGGGAAACGGAGAGATCGTCAACATGAAAGCAGCTCTGGTCATCATGGCCGCCGGCATGGGCTCCCGCTACGGCGGGGAGAAGCAGACCGACGGCATCGGGCCTCACGGCGAGGCCATTATGGAGTACTCCATCTATGACGCCGTCCGGGCGGGATTTTCCAAAATCGTCTTTGTCATCAAGCCCGGCATGGAGCCCACCATCCGCGCCCTGTGCGGCGACCGGGTGGCCGCCATGATCACCCCCCAGGGGGAAGCCGTGGAAGTGGCCTACGCGGTGCAGGATTTTACCAGCATCCCCTCCTTCTACGCCATCCCCCCCCAGCGCACCAAGCCCTTCGGCACCGTCCACGCGGCTTTATGCGCCCGCGGGGCGGTGGATATGCCCTTTGCCATCATCAACGCCGATGACTACTATGGGGTGACGGCCTTTTCCGTCATGCTGGAAAAGCTCCTGGCCCTGGCCCCCACGGGGGAGGGCACCATGGTGGGCTACCGGCTGAAAAACACCGTCAGCGACAACGGCACCGTCTCCCGGGGGGTGTGCCAGGTGAACCACGGCAGCCTGGGGAAGGTCAAGGAGACCCTGAAAATCAAAAAATACCCCGACGGGCGCATCACCGACACCGCCGACCCCGACCATGAGGTCCCCCTGGACCCCGAGAGCGTGGTGTCCATGAACTTCTGGGGCTTCACCCCCTGGATTTTCGGGGAGATGGAAGCCTATTTCCACCAGTTCCTCCGGGACCTGACCCCCGACCAGCTCAAGGCCGAGTGCCTGCTGCCCGTGCTGGTGGACCGGCTCATCACCGCCGGACAGCTGGATGTGGCCGTGCTGCACACCGATGCGGTGTGGTTCGGCGTGACCTATCAGGAGGACCGGCCCGTTGTGGCCCGGGCCCTGGCCCGGCTCCATGACAGTGGGGTCTATCCCCCCTCCCTGAAGGGGTAAGCCCCACGGCCACGCTCCCCCGCAGTCTTTCAGGACCCCATCGCCTCCCCGCCGGGGGGCGATGGGGTCCTGTTGTTTCACTTGGTCTGTGCAAATGCATAGGCGGCATGGACCCACCCCCGCAGCTCCTCGTCCAGGTCCCGGGGACCGGTGAGGAGGATGTGGTTGGTCCAGCGGCCGGGGTAGGGCTCGGTGGCCATGAACACCCGCTCCCCCTCCAGCCGCCCCGGCAGGCCCAGGGTGAGCAGGAGGGCGTGGGCCTTCTTGTCCCGGGCCCGGCGGGGCAGGGACAGGGCCCCGAAATTGTACCGGCCCCGGAAGGTGATCTGACTCTTCTGCACCCGGATGCCGGTGCCGGGCACCTCTGCCAAAAGCCAGGTGATTACCTGACGGGCCAACCCCTCCTCCTCCGGCTTGCCGGCAAAAAACGTCAGCAGTTCCAGGGACAAATTCTCCTCCATGACATCCCCTCCTTTCCTCCCCATGATACCCCGGCCCCCCGCAAAAGGCAAGGAAAACCCCCGGCGCCGTAACCCGGTACCGGGGGCATTGCATTATGGTTCGGTTTTTCCCCTGGCCCTGCACTGGCAGATGCCCTGGGTCATGGTGCCGATGGGGCAGAAGGCACACCAGGTCCGGGGCCGGTAGAGAGCCATGACCACCAGGCCGATGACCAGGGAGGTGAGCATCACCCCGTAAAAGCCATAGCTGAACTGGGTCACCCACTGAGGGACCCAGGTGACGGTGTAGGCCCAGTCCCAGGGGAGGTAGAAGGTCCACAGCAGCTTCACCGCCTGGCGCAGGGAGGCCGCCCCGGCGGCCACCAGCCAGGTCTGGTAGAGCATGACAAAGAACATGGCAAAGAAGAAGATCAGAAAGCCGTACCGGAAGCCCCTGGCCGCCAGCCAGCGGGGGGGCACCTTGTTCCGGGACCATTTTAATTTGCCCCCCAGGACCGTAAAGAGCTGCCCCCGGCCGCAGAGGTTGTTGCAGAAGAACTTGTTCCCCCCAAAAATGGAGAAGATCAGGGGCAGGAAGAGGTCCAGCAGCCCCAGCCAGGCGAAGAGGATGTTGAAAAAGCCTAAAGCGAAAAAGAGGATGGTCCACACCCACAGGTAGTCATACCAATGCTTCTTCTGTTTCTTCATGCGCTCACCTCCCGGTCCAGCCGCTCCAGGATGGCGATGCAGTCGGCGGGGCAGACCTTGGCGCACTTCTTGCAGCCGATGCACTTGATCTCATCCACCCTGGCGTAGCAGCCCCGGAAAATGTGGATGGCGTCCCGGGGACATTCCTTCGTGCAGGCCCCGCAGGAGACGCAGCGGCGGCGGTCAGGTTGGGCATAGCGTTTGGACAGCATAGGTACCTCCATACTCTGGGAGGCCGGACGCGCCCCCCGTTTTTCTGGTTCTCAGGATACCGGAAAACGGGGGGCGCGTCTGTGAGTGACTTACGTTAGCCTGCCAGCTGGCGCAGCTTGTTCTTGTCCAGAATGGTGATCTTCCCCCGGCGCAGGGCCACGATGCCCTCCTGGGCGAAGTATTTCAGGACCTTGGTGACCACCTCCCGGGCGCTGCCGATGTACCGGGCCACCTCGTCGTGGGTCAGGGGGATGACCTCCCCCTGGCGGGTGTACTCGTCCCAGAGGAAGATGGCCGTGCGCCGGTCCATGCCCATGAAGAGGATCTGCTGGATGGTCCACATGATGTCGGAAAAGCGCTCGCTGGCGGTTTTGTACAGAAAGAGCTCCACCTCCGGCCGCTTCTGGATCAGGGAGGCCAGGGCGGCGGCAGGGAGGGTGAGGACCTGGGTGTCCTCCATGGCCTCGATGAGGACATCAAAGACGATGGCGTCCATGAGGCAGGAGGAGGAGAGTACGCAGGTCTCCCCCGCCTGGACCCGGTAGAGGGTGACCTCCCTCCCCTCCTCGGAGACAATATAGGCCCGCAGCTGGCCGGAGAGCACCAGCATGATCCCCCGGCAGTCCTGGTCGGCCCGGTGGGTGATGGTCCCCTTGGGGACGGTGGAGGGCACGGCGGTGTCCCGGAACAACGCCTGCTCCTCCGGGCTCAGGTGGGGCCAGAAGGGCAGGGACCGGGCAAAGAGTTCGTCAAGCTGCGTGGAATTCATAAAACGGGCGCCTCCTTTGGCGGGGTAGTCAGCCGGAGCTGCCAGAAGGCCACGGCACTGGCCGCAGCCACGTTGAGGGAATCCACCCCGTGGGACATGGGGATGGCCAGGGTGTGGTCACAGCGGGCGATGGTCTCCTTGGCCAGCCCGTCCCCCTCGGTGCCCAGGAAGATGGCCAGTCGGGGCAGGGCGGCCACGGCGGGGTCGTCGATGGGTTTTGCGTTTTCGGTGAGGGCCATGGCCGCTGTGGCAAAGCCCAGCCGGTGGAGCAGCGCCGGCCCCCGGGTGGGCCACTGATCGGCGGAGAGATCCACAAAGGCCCAGGGGATCTGAAAGACCGTGCCCATGCTCACCCGCACCGCCCGGCGGTTGAGGGGGTCACAGCAGGTGGGCGAGAGGAGGACGGCGTCCACATGGAGCCCCGCCGCCGAGCGGAAGATGGCCCCCACGTTGGTGGTGTCCACGATGCCCTCCAGCACGGCCACCCGGGCCGCCCCGGCGCACACCTGCTCGGCAGTCCTGGGGGCGGGGCGGGCAAAGGCGCACAGGATGCCCCGGGTGAGGGGGTAGCCGGTGAGCCGGGACAACGTCTCCCGGCTGCCGGTGTACACGGGGACTTCCGGGCAGCGGGCAATGAGAGGGGCGCCCTGGCCGGTGAGGTGGCGCTCCTCCATGAGGAAGGACCGGGGGACCAGCCCCGCGTCCAGGGCCAGGGCGATGACCTTGGGGCTCTCGGCGATGAAAAGGGCCCGGTCGGGCTGGCGGCGGCTTTTTAACTGGGCCTCGGTCAGGCGCACGAAGGGCGCCAGGGCGGGCTCGTCCAGGGATGTGACGGGGATGATGTGGGCCATAGGGCAGCTTCCCTCCCTCTGTGAGGATCGGATGCCTCATTATAGCACAGCCCCCCCTCCCCCGCAAGGCACTCAGTAGGACAGGAAGGGCAGCCGCAGCCCGATTCTCCGGGCCAGATAGACCAGGGCATAGAGCACCAGCGGCAGAACCGCCGCCAGGGGCAGATAGTCCGACTGGAGCAGGAGGTTGAAGAGGGCATGGAGGGTGATGGCCAGGGCCAGCAGGCCGAAGGTCCCCGTATAAAAGAGCTTTTTGTGGGACCGGACATACACCATCCCCGCCCCCACCGCCATGGTACACAGCCCGTGCATCAGGCTGGAGGCCAGCCCCCGCAGGGCCGCCCAGCCCAGGGTGACGGCAGCGGGATTCTGGGCGATCACGGCGGTGGTCTCCAGCAGGGCAAAGCCGATGCCCACGGACATGGCCGCCGGCAGCAGGCTCTCCCGCCGGCTGTTGCACAGCAGGGCAAAGAGAAGGATGGGGACCGCCTTGCCCGTCTCCTCCACCATGGGGGTGACGGTAATGGTGAAGGAGAAGGCGTCCAGACCGGTCAGGGGATAGAGCAGGCTGTCCAGCTCCCAGCACACCAGGGCCGTCCCCATGCCCAGCAGGAGAAAGAGGATGAGGGGCCGGGCGTGTCCGTCCAGCAGGGGCAGCAGCAGGGCCAGGGGAAGGGCAATGGCGAGAAAGATCACATAAACCACTTTCTCACCCCCCTCTCTGCCGCCGGCAGCAGCAGGAGCAGCAGGCAGCACCCCCCTGCCCAGGCGGTTTCAGACACCGCCGCCGGCAGACCGGGCAGCTGACCCAGCACCCGGCACAGACACAGCAGCAGCACGCACACATTATAGGGCCTCATGACCCGGATGATGCCCATTTCCACATCGGGCAGCAGCAGGTGTTTGGCGGCAAAGTAGGCGCTGAGAACCATGGGTACCCCCTCCACCAGCACAGGGAGCAGAGGGCCGGCACCCCACCGGGCCAGACTCCCCCCCAGGATCAGCACCAGCACCGCCGGGAAGGCCAACGCAGCCAGACGATGGGGCCGGTAGGCCCCCTCTCCCCCGTCGGCCAGCCGGTCCAGGGCCCCGAAGTAGGAGGAGAGCAGGAAAAACCAAAACCCCGTCATGCCCAGGCAGCCCACATGAAACCCTGTGGGCGGCATCCCCAGCACCAGGGCATAGCAAGCCGAAAAGAGGGCGCCCACGCAGGCGCACACACAGGCGTAGAGCAGGATCTTGACAAACAGCGGTTCCTTTCGCCGCACGCACAGGACCACCCCGATGACCACCGCGCACAGGGCGGCGGCCAGCTGCAAGCCGGTCACGCCTGTCCCTTGGCCCGGGCCCGCTGGATGGCCCACATGAGCACCATGCCCACGGCCAGACCGCCGGCGGCGCACAGGGCGGCAATCCCCACGCCGCCCCCCTCTGAGAAGAGGCTGCCCCGGCTCAGGCCGGCCAGGCCGGTGCTCTGCTGGCCGCTGCCCTGAAAGGTATATTGGTTATACTGGCCTATGAAGTCCTGGATGTAGACCATCTGATCCTGGACGCTGGTGCTCAGATTTTCCCGATAGGCCTCCAGGTTGCGGATGGCCAGGACATAGTCGGGGGCGTCGGCGGTGCCGTAGGCCAGCTGGCGCTGGTCCAGGAAGGCAGCCACGTCTGCCGGCAGGGCCTCAGTGCCGCCCGCGGACTGGAGCTGCCGCAGCTGCACAAGGATCTCGGCGGCCCGGGTGTGCTCCTGCTGGTCCTGCTGGATCTGCTCCACCCGCTGCTGGGCCTGGGCCATGTTCTGCTGGGCCAGCTCCAGCTGGAGCTGGGCAAAGAGGAACTGCAGGTTGTCCTCTCCCGCGTCCGGGACGCTGCCGGCGCCCTGGGCGGCGGTACACACAGGCAGGGTCAGAAGAAGCAGAAGAAGAAAGGTACGTCGGAACAGTTTGGCCATAATGCTCATCCTTTCTGGCCGCAGAGACAGCCGGAACACCGTCTCCCGCAAAAATTACTGCCCCCATGATACCATAGCCCACAGACAAAGTCGATTCCTTATTTCTCCCCCGGCAGCGCCGATTTTTCTCAGCAGCAAGGCCCCCTCTCCTGCAGGAGAGGGGGCCTTGCTGTTGGGGGGATGACAACACAACCGCCCAGCCGGCCGCCTCTCACAGCAGCCGCCTGGGTGGCCAGGTCGCGGGTGTCCCCTTATTCGATGGTGAGGATGTCGGAAAACCCGGTGATCTCAAAAACTTCCATCACGGTCTCGTTGACGTTGTGCAGGATCATCTCCCCCTGCTTGTTCATGGTCTTCTGGGCAGAGAGAAGGACCCGCAGACCAGCAGAGGACAGGTATTCCAGGCTGTTGAAGTCCAGCTCCAGCCGGGTCATGCCGGGCAGGGTCTGTTTCAGCTCGGCCTCCAGCTGGGGGGCGGTGCTGGTGTCCAGGCGGCCGGCCAGGACCATGGCGACGGTAGTGCCGTCTACGGTTTTGTCAATAGTCATGCTCCACACTCCTCTGTCTTTGATGACTTTGCACCAGTATAGCACAGTTTCCCCGAAAAGAAAAGGAGGAAAATACCATCCGCCCGGGCCACTTGCCCGCCGGGCAGGTTTTTGGGGGGAAAGAAAACCGGCCGGCCATGGCGCCGGCGGCCCGGATGTGGTATTCTGGGAAAAAACCAAGGAGGGAGCACCATGGAAGCACACACCATCCCCCGCACCATCCGCCGCCTGCGGCTGGCCCAGGGGCTGACCCAGGAGGAGGTGGCCCGGGCCCTGGGGGTCTCGGCCACGGCGGTGAGCAAGTGGGAGCGGGGGGGTTCACTTAGATAAAGATACCACACCAATCCCACGCTGACTTTTGCTCAACCAATACAGCCGGAGGGCTGGATAACAAGAAAAGGCGGTATGCGCCCCGTGGAGGGGTAGCATATCGC
>DXEA01000030.1 GCA_019115225.1 Candidatus Evtepia faecigallinarum | reverse complement strand
GCCGGCCAGCCGGTGGACCCCACGTGGTTCGCCGACGCCGCCTTTGTGGGCGACTCGGTGTCGGTGATGCTGGAGAATTACAACAACAGCACCAACGTTCTGTCTACCCCCGCCTTTTTCTGCTCGGTGAGTCTGAGCCAGACCAACGCCCTGTCCTATGAGACCGGCAACAGCCGCCTGCCCGAGTACCCCAAGGGGTCCGGCCAGCATCCCAAGGTGGAGGACGGCATCGCCGCGGCAGGCGCGAAAAAAGTTTATCTCATGCTGGGCATGAACTGCATCGCCGGAGGTGTTGACAGAGCCAGTGGAGATTTGGTAAAATTAGTGGGTAACATTTTGGAGAAGTCTCCCGGGGCCGCCATCCTCATCCAGTCGGTCACCCCCATGACCGCCACCAGTCCCCGGGCGGATGACGCTTTGAACAATACCACCATCCAGGCGTTCAACGACAAGATGCAAGAAATCTGCCGGGAGCGGGAATGGTATTACATCAACGTGGCCGAGGCCGTGGCAGACCAGCAGGGCTTCCTGCGGGACGACTACAGCGGCGACAAGGCCATGGGCATCCATTTCAATTACAACGGCGCCAAGGCGTGGGCGGACTACCTGCTCACCCATGTGCCAGAAGCGCTGAAGTAAGATAACAAGATTTTTACGAGGAGAATGAGGAAGTATGAAACGATTTGCAACCCTGACCGCTGTCCTGCTGTCCCTGGTGCTGGTGCTCTCCCTGGCCGCCTGCGGCGGGGAGGAGACCACCGAGACCCCCGACACCGACCCCACCACCCAGACAGAGACCCAGGAGCCTGCGGGCACGGACACCGAGACCACCGGCGCTGTGGACCTGGCCGCCCTGCGGGAGAAGATGGTGGCCGACTACCAGCTCACCGACGTGCTGGAGGTAGAGACCGCCGCCCTGGAGACCGCCTATGGCATCTCCGCTGACCTGGTCAAGAGCTCCGCCAGCTTCAACGCTGCCTCCGGCGCTGCCTTCCCCCAGGAGATCGTGATGGTGGAGGCCGTGGACGAGAACGCCGCTGCCGAAGTGGCCACCAAGCTGGAAAACCGCCTGTCCTCCATCGCCGAGCAGGCTGCTTCCTATGATCCCGACAGCCTGGCCCTGGCCGAGAAGTGCAAGGTGGTCACCGACGGCGTGTATGTGGGCATGTTCTTCTCCAGCAACTATGACGGCATGGTGGCAGATTTCCAGGCCGCCGTGTGATCGGTTCCCCCTAAGCTGAAAGAGAATACGCGACCTGCCGGGCAATCATATCGACTGCCCGGCAGTCTTTTGGAGAAAGATCTATGGTTTTTTCAAGCCTTCCCTTCCTGTTCTTGTTTCTGACGGTGGTGCTGCTGGTCAGCCACATCCTGCCGTTCCGGTTCCGCAACTTTTTCCTCCTGTTGGCCAACCTGGTCTTTTACGCCTATGGCGAGCCGGTGTATGTGCTCATCATGATCGGCTCCATCCTGGTCAACTTCTTTGCCGGCCTGCTCATGGACAAGCAGCCCACCCAGGGCCGGCGGCGGGCGGTGCTCATTGTGGTCATCATCCTGAACCTGGCCGCCCTGGGGGTGTTCAAATACGCGGGACTCTTTGTGGATACCCTGCGGGGCATCCCCGTCTTTTCCTCCCTGCCGGGGGTGGAGATCGCCCTGCCCATCGGCATCTCCTTCTACACCTTCCAGGCGGTCTCCTATCTCATCGACGTGTATTGGGATGACTGCGAGGCCTCTCACAGCTTTGTGAACTTTGCCTGCTACATCTCCCTCTTCCCCCAGCTCATCGCCGGCCCCATCGTCCGCTACCGGGATGTGAACGAGCAGCTGGTCTCCCGGCGGGAGACCCCCACGCTGTTTAACTCCGGCGTGCGCCTGTTCATGGTGGGCATGGCCAAAAAGGTCCTGCTGGCCAACCAGTTCGGCATGCTCTGGGACACCATGTCCGCCGACCCCGTGGCCGCCGGGGCCCTGGGGGCCTGGGTGGGGGCCTGTGCCTACACCCTGCAGATTTATTTCGACTTTGCCGGCTATTCCGACATGGCCCGGGGCCTGGGCCGGATGCTGGGCTTTGAGTTCTGCATCAACTTCAACTACCCCTATATCTCCAAAAGCGTCACCGAGTTCTGGCGCCGCTGGCACATCTCCCTGTCCTCCTGGTTCCGGGACTATGTGTATATCCCCCTGGGGGGCAACCGCTGCGGCAAGGTGCGCCAGTGCGTGAACATCTTAGTGGTGTGGGCCCTGACGGGCTTCTGGCACGGGGCGGGGTGGAACTTCCTCTTCTGGGGCTTCTACTACGGGGTGCTGCTGCTCATTGAAAAGCTCATCCTGGGCCGCTTCCTGCGCCGGCTGCCGGCGGTGGTGCAGCACGTTTACACCCTGGTCATCGTCATCATCGGCTGGGTCTTCTTCGCCTCTCCGGACCTGTCCACTGCCCTGGCCTACCTGCAGGTGATGTTCTCCCTGAACCCCGGCACCATGGGCGGGCTGAACACGGTGATGCCCTGGCTGGGCATGGCGGTCATCGGCGTGGTGGGCTCCACCCCCCTGGCCATGACCCTTTGGGAAAAGCTGCGCAACCGCAAATGGATGCCCCTGGTGGAGAGTGTGCTGTGTCTGGCCGGCCTGCTGCTGTGCACCGCCAGCCTGGTCAGCGACAGCTACAATCCCTTCCTGTACTTCCGCTTCTGAGAGGGGGATGTTATCGTGAAAACACTCTATCGCTTCCTGCCCGCCCTGGTCTTTCTGATCTTCCTGGCGGTGATGGCCCTGCTGCTCCTCTTCTCCCCGGTGAAGGAGTACTCGGAGAACGAGAAGCGCTACCTGGCCGGCTACCCCGAGGTCACCAGCGAGAACGTGCTGTCGGGGGAGACCCAGAAGCAGCTGGAAAAGTTCACCGCCGACCAGATCCCCGGCCGGGACTTCTTCGTGGGCATCAACGCCTATTGGAACCTGGCCACCGGGCGCAACGCCGCCCAGGACATCTATTACTGCGACGAGGATTATCTTATCAACGCCCCCAAAAAGCTGGACGAGAAGATCTTTACCGACAACCTCACCCGCTTTGACCAGTTCGCCGCCAAGCTGGGCCTGCCGGCGGACCTGGTGATGGTCCCCACCACCGGCTACCTGATGGACGACGTTCTGCCCGCCTTCCACCAGGAATACCACGACGACTACCTGTATGACCTGGCCGGCGGCCTGCTGAAAAATACCCGTCTGGTGGACGTGCGGGATGTGCTGAAAGAAGGGACGGCCGACGGCCAAGTGTGCTACCGCACCGACCACCACCTGACCTCTTTTGGCAACTACCTGCTCTACCAGGCCTACCAGACCGCCAACGGGGCCTCCTACCTGCCAAAAGACGCCTATCAGGTGACCAGCTACGACGGCTTCTACGGCACCGACTGGTCGGGCAGCGGCTACTGGCTGGTGCCCCCTGACACGGTAGAGGTGTGGGACGCGGGCCTGTCGCCCACGGTGACCCTCATCGACGGGGGGGCGGAGCCCAAGGTCTCCAATGACCTGTTCTACCTCTCCCACCTGGAGAACTTGGACAAGTACCCCATCTTCCTGGACGGCAACCACAGCCTGGTGACCATCCACAACCCGGAGGCCACAGGGGGCAACCTCCTTGTGATCCGGGACTCCTATGCCCACTGCCTGAGCACCTTCCTGGCGGCGGAC
Organism: Candidatus Evtepia faecigallinarum; assembly: GCA_019115225.1. GTDB lineage: Bacteria > Bacillota > Clostridia > Oscillospirales > Oscillospiraceae > Evtepia > Evtepia faecigallinarum. The sequence continues at coordinate 13,671 of DXEA01000030.1, read as the reverse complement.
TATCAGAACATCTACCTCATCGACATGCGCTATTACCGCCAGTCGGTCTCCCAGTTCGTGGCCGAGCACCCGGTGGACCGGGTCCTCTTCCTCTACGGCATGGACAACCTCATCACCGACACCAACTCCGTCTGGCTGCAGTAACGACGCCAAAGGACCCGGCCCGGGTGGGCCGGGTCCTTTTTTATCAAAATTTAAGAATTTGGCCATACCTCTGCCATGGCTGGCTGGTACGCTGAACCGTGAATGGACCTCTGCGGCAGAGGAGAAAGGAGCGATCTTTGTGAAAAGACGTATCGCTTGCGGCGGTTTGCTGCTGCTGAGCCTGATGGTGCTGGCAGCTTGTACCTTTGGCGGCACCCTGGAGGACCTGTCCGAGAAGCTGTCGGCAGACCTGTCCCAGGGAACGATTGTAACGGAAGAGGACAGCCACGGGGGCTTCCACGGCGACGGGGAGCGCTGGGTGGAGGTTTCCCTGAAAGAGGATATCTCCTCGGCCCTGGAGGAGGCCGGCTGGCAGGAGCTGCCCCTGCCGGAGCCCTTGGAGACGGCGATGTACAGCGTGACTGAGGCAGACGGGGAGCGGACGATTACACGGGGGACGTGCTTCCAGCGGGAAATCCCCTGGGTGTCCGACGGGTACTACTTCTTCCGGGACCGGCACAGTGAGTCTGCCGACCCCGCCGACCCCGCAGAGCTGCTGGAGCGCGGCTCCTACAACTTCACCGTTGCCCTGTATGACCGGGACAGCCAGACCCTGTACTACGGGGAAGTGGATACCTGAGCCCCGCCCCCCAGGGCCGCCCGGTTCCGGGCGGCCCTGGGGGGGCATCTTGCCAGAACGGGGCAGGGATGCTATGATAGGACCGACGAAGGGGGAAAGGAGGGGGCCCATGGCGGAGATCAACATTGCCCTGGAGTGCTTCTGCATGGTCCTATCCCTGGTCCTGCTGGGCAGTCTGGTGCTCAACGGAGACCGGAGCAGCAACTATACCCGTCTCTTTCTGGCCACCCTGGTGTGCAACCTGCTCTTTCTGGGCGGGGACGCCTGGGCCTGGTACTGGAACGGTACGGAAGCTGTCTTCTGGAACCGGGCGGGGAACCTGATCCAATACCTGGCCGGCTACGGCCTGCTGCTGTTTTACTGCGTCTATCTGCTGGCCCGGCTGTCCCAGTGGGGGGCCTGGCGGCGGGTGCAGCTGGCGGTGCTGGCCCTGTGCGGGGCGGGGGTGGGGCTCACCCTGCTGTCCCAGGGGACGGGGCTGTTTTATACCATCACCCCCGACAATCTCTTCCGGCGGGGGCCGGCCTTCTGGCTGGCGGAGGCCATCGCCCTGGTTGCCCTGGCCCTGGTGGGGGTGGTGATGGCGGTGTGCTGGAAGGAGCTGCCCCAGGAGGAGGGCAAGGCAGTGCTGCTGTACCTGCTGCTGCCCATGGCCATGCTGGGGGGAGACCTGCTCTGGGAGGAGCTTTCCCTGCTGGGCCTGGGGACCACCCTGACCCTGATGCTGGTCTTTGTCAACGTCCAGCTCCAGCGGGACCGCCGCCTGCGGGAGCAGGACAAGGAGCTGGCCCAGAAGAAAATCGCCATCATGCTCAGCCAGATCCAGCCCCACTTCCTCTTTAACGTGCTGGGCAGCATCGAGTGGCTGTGTGAAACCGACCCCCCCAAGGCCCAGGAGGCCACCGACGAGCTGGCCCGCTTCCTCCGGGGCAACATGGACAGTTTGCAGAGCACCAGCACCATCCCCGCCAGCCGGGAGCTGGAGCATGTGCGGTGCTATCTGAACCTGGAACGCATCCGCTTCGGCAGCCACCTGCGGGTGGAATACGACATCGGCCCCACCGACTTCTTCCTGCCCGCTCTGAGCCTGCAGCCCCTGGTGGAGAACGCCGTGCGCCACGGGGTGACCAAGCGGGAGGAGGGGGGGACCATCCGGGTCTCCACCAGCCAGACAGTACAGCATTACCTGGTGACCATCCGGGACGACGGGGTGGGCTTTGACCCCGACAGCCCCAAGGAGGACGGCCGGGACCATGTGGGCATCGAGAACGTCCGCAGCCGCCTGGCGGCCCAGTGCGGCGGCAGCCTGGTCATCGGCAGCCGGCCGGGGGCGGGGACGGTGGCCCAGGTCCGCATCCCCAAGAAAGGAAAGAGCCAGGGAAAGGAGGAGCACCATGCGCATTCTCGCAGCTGACGACGAACCCCTGATGCTGGATATGCTCACCGACCGTATCCGGCAGGCCTGCCCCCAGGGGGAGGTCTTTGCCTTTTCCAGCGCCCGGAAGCTGCTGGAGTGGGTGGAGAGCGAGAGGGCCTTTGACGCGGCCTTTCTGGACATCGAGATGCCGGGGATGAGCGGCATCGCCCTGGCCCAGCGGCTGAAGGAGCTGTGCCCCCAGGGGAACCTGATCTTTGTCACAGGCTTTTCCCAATACATGGCCGAGGCCTTCCAGCTCCACGCCAGCGGGTATATCATGAAGCCCGTCACCGTGCGGGCGGTGGAGGAGGAGCTAAAAAACCTCCGCTATCCCCCCCAGCCCCCGGCCCAGCCCCGGCTGCGGGTGCAGGCCTTTGGCAACTTTGAGGTCTTTTACCGGGGCCAGCCCGTCCACTTCAGCCGCAGCCGGACCAAGGAGCTCTTTGCCTACCTCATCGACCGCCGGGGGGCGGGGAGCACCATGGGGGAGCTGCTGTCCATCCTGTGGGAGGGACGGCTGGACACCCCCAGCGTCCGCAGCCAGCTGCGCAGCCTCATCACCGACCTGCGCACCACCCTGCACCGGCTGGACCAGGACGCCCTGATCATCAAAAAGCGGGACCTGATCGCCGTGGACCCCGAGCTGGTGGACTGCGACTACTACCGCTACCTGGCCGGAGACCCCAGCGAGGGCAACGCCTTCCGGGGGGAATACATGAGCAACTACTCCTGGGCCGAGACCACCCTGGGCGCTCTGGAGCGCCGGGAGGGGGAGTGACATACGCCCCCCGGGCCGCTGCATAGACTCTTCCAGAAACGCCGTCCCGGTGGGACAGGCAGAGGGGGGAGTGGACCATGGGCCAACGGGCAGCAGACCGGGTGTGGCAGGTGGGGCTGTACATCCGCCTGTCCAGAGAGGACGGACGCCAGGAGAGCCTGAGTGTGGCCAACCAGCGAAAGATTTTGCTGGACTACCTGGCCAATGACTTTCCCGGCCGGTGGAAACTGGCCGGGATCTTTGCAGATGACGGCCTGACCGGCACCGACTACAGCCGGGCGGGCTTTCAGGAGATGATCGCCCAGGTGCGGGCGGGGCGGGTGGACTGCGTGGTCTGCAAGACCCTCTCCCGGGCGTTTCGGAACTACGCCGACCAGGGGTATTTTTTAGAAGAGTTTTTTCCCCGCCACCGCACCCGCTTTATCTCCCTGGGCAGCCCCCGGGTGGACAGCTTTCTGGACCCGGAGGCGGTGCAGATGGGCCTGGAAATCCCCATCAACGGCCTGCTCAACGACCGCTATGCCGCCCGCACCTCGGCAGACGTGCGCCGGACCCTGGACATGAAGCGGCGGCGGGGGGAGTTCATCGGCTCCTTCGCCCCCTACGGCTATGTGAAGGACCCGGAAAACAGGAATGTCCTTCTCCCCGACCCGCCGGCAGCCAAGGTGGTGGGGGAGATTTTTGCCTGGTACTTAGCCGGGCTGGGCAAGGGGGCCATCGCCGCCCGGCTCAACGAGCGGGGGGAGCCCAACCCCACCGCCTACAAGGCCGTGCGGGGGGAGAACTACCGCCGCCCCGGCCCGGCCAACGACGGCCTGTGGACGGCGGCCACCGTGGGCCGGGTCCTTGCCAACCCCGTCTATGGGGGTACCCTGGTCCAGGGCCGGCAGCGGGTGGTCAGCTACAAGGTCCACCAGACCTTTTCCGTCCCCCGGGAGGAGTGGTATGTGGTGGCAGACACCCACCCGGCCATCGTGCCCCCGGAGGTGCTGCAGCGGGCGGCGGAGCTGGCCCAATGCCGCACCCGCCGGTCCCCCGGCGGGGGGGAGGTCCACCTCTTTGCCGGCCTGCTCCGGTGCGCCGACTGCGGCCGGGCCATGAGCCGGAAGACGGCCAAGGGGATCGTCTACTACACCTGCTCCACCTACCGCCGCAAGTCCAAGGAGGCCTGCACCAAGCACACCATCCGGGAGGACCGGCTGCGCGGGGCGGTGTCCGCCTGGCTGGGCTGCGGCCCCCAGGACCTGACCCGCCCCCTCCTCTTTGCCCGCATCGGCCAGATCAAGGTGCAGGAGGGGGGAGAGGTGGAGATTTGTCCGCTCGAGGGAGACAATGGGGGCGTGATTTTATAAAAATTTAACCTTGCGGTGGTTTTTGATTTTACATGGCGCAGGTAGACTGGTTTGTAAAAGATCGGTTAAATCCCTGTGCAGAAGGAGACAGAACGATGGAACGCATCTATCTATTGGAGGACGACGACAGCATCCGCAAGCTGGTGATCTATGCCCTGAGCAGCCAGGGCTATGAGGCCCACGGCTTTGACTGTCCCTCTGATTTCTGGAAGGCCATGGAGGGCCCCCAGCCCGCCCTGGTGCTGCTGGATATCATGCTGCCGGAGGAGGACGGGCTGTCTATCCTGCAAAAGCTCCGGGCCTCGGCGGCCACGAAGAAGCTGCCGGTGATCATGCTCACTGCCAAGAACACCGAGTACGACCGGGTGGTGGGCCTGGACAGCGGCGCCGACGACTTCATCTCCAAGCCCTTTGGCATGATGGAGCTGGTGGCCCGGGTGCGGGCGGTGCTGCGCCGCACCGAGCAGAAGCAGGAGAGCGGCGAGTACCAGGTGGGGGAGCTTTATGTCAGCCCCCAGCGCCATGTGGTCCTGGTCCAGGGGGAGGAGGTCACCCTGACCAACAAGGAGTTTGAGCTTCTCTGCCTGCTGCTGGAGCACCAGGGCATGGCCATGACCCGGGACGCCATCATGGACGGGGTGTGGGGCCAGGAGTTCAGCCGGGAAAACCGCACCCTGGACGTCCATGTGCGCACCCTGCGCACCAAGCTGGGCCAGGCCGGGCGGTACATCGAGACCGTCCGGGGAGTGGGCTATAAGATCGGAGGAGCTCCGTGACCGGTAAAATTTTTCGCGGGTGCTTCCTGGTGGGCCTGGCGGTGATGGTCCTGTGCGTGGGGCTGTTTGTGGTGGTCATGGCCGACCAGTATGAGAAGGACGTGTACACCCGGCTGGAGGAAGAGCTGGCCTACGTCCGTCATGGCATGGAGCAGAGCGGCCGGGACTACCTCACCGGCCTGGAGACCGACCAGCGCCTGACCTGGGTGGCGGCGGACGGCACGGTCCTGTATGACAACGTGGCCGACCCGGCCGTCATGGACAACCACGCCAACCGGGTGGAGATCCTCCAGGCCCAGCGGGAGGGCACGGGCCGCAGCAAGCACGTCTCGGAGACCCTTTTGAAAAAGACCCTCTACGCCGCCGTCAAGCTCTCTGACGGCACAGTGCTGCGCATCTCCTGTGAGGAGACCACCATGGGGGCCCTGGCCCTGGGGATCCTGCAGCCCGTTCTGTGGATTCTGGTGCTGGCCCTGGTGCTCTCGGGGCTTATGGCCTCCCGGACGGCCCGGCAGATCGTGCGGCCGGTCAACGGCATCGACCTGGAAAACCCCCGGCTGGACGAGACCTATGAGGAGCTCTTCCCCCTGGTCAGCCGCCTGCGGGAGCAGAACCGGACCATCGGCCAGCAGATGGAGACCCTGGGCCGGCGGCAGCGGGAGTTTGCCGCCCTGGCCGAGAACATGAGCGAGGGCGTGCTGCTCATCGACAGCCACTACAGTGTCCTCTCCGGCAACCAGAGCGCCTTTGCCCTGCTGGGCCAGCGGGACCAGCCGGAGTGCCTGAGGCAGGACACCTGCCGTTCGGAGATCTGGGAGGCCACCGGCAAGGCCCTGGCAGGCCGCCACACCGAGGCATTGTTAAAAACCGAGACCCACATTTTTGAGATCCTGGCCAGCCCCGTCACCGTCAGCGGCCAGGTCACCGGTGCGGTGATCCTCATGGTGGACGTCACCGAGCGGGAGGAGCGGGAGAGCCTGCGCCGGGAGTTTTCCGCCAACGTCTCCCACGAGCTCAAGACCCCCCTGACCTCCATCTCCGGCTTTGCCGAGCTCATGAAAGAGGGCCTGGTGGAGGAGGAGAAGATGCGGGAGTTTGCCGGGGACATCTATAAGGAGTGCGCCCAGCTCATCGCCCTCATCGACGACATCATGAAGCTCTCCCGCCTGGACGAGGGGTCTGAGGAGGTGGCGGCGGAGCTGGTGGACCTGTATGCCCTGGCCGAGCTGGTGGAGAAGGAGCTCCAGCCCACCGCCGCCAAGCGGTCTGTGACCATGACCTTGGAGGGGGAGCACCAGCAGATCTGCGGGGTCTGGCGCATCCTTCACGAGGTGGCCTACAACCTCTGCGACAACGCCATCAAATACAACAAGGACGGGGGCCGGGTGGCCATCCGGGTCACCGGCAGCGAGGACAAGGCGGTGCTGTCCGTGGCAGACACGGGCATCGGCATCTCCAAGGGCCAGCAGAGCCGGGTCTTTGAACGCTTTTACCGGGTGGATAAGAGCCACTCCCGCCAGATGGGGGGCACCGGCCTGGGCCTGTCCATCGTCAAGCACGGGGCCCAGTACCACAACGCCCAGGTGTCCCTGGAGAGTGAGCTGGGCACCGGCACCACCATCACCGTCACCTTTCCCAAGAACCATACTCCCTGACGGCGGCAAAGACGCCGCCAGGGAAACGATATCCCATTTGGAAAACAGAAGGAGAGATTTATGATCACATTAGAAGACATCAAGCGGGACCCGGCCATCCGCACTTATATCAAAAAGGCCGACGAGTCCCTCATTGCCCTGGGCTTCACCGAGCACAGCTTTGCCCATGTGGGCCTGGTGGCCGCCAACAGCAAGTATATCCTGGAGACCCTGGGCTACGATGCCCGCCAGGTGGAGCTGGTGCAGATCGCCGCCTACCTTCACGACATCGGCAACCTGGTCAACCGCATCGACCACTCCCAGAGCGGGGCGGTGATGGCCTTCCGCCTGCTGGACCACCTGCACATGGACCCGGCAGAGATCGCCGAGGTGGTCACCGCCATCGGCAACCACGACGAGGGCACCGGCACCCCCGTCAGCCCCATGGCCGCCGCCCTCATCCTGGCCGACAAATCCGACGTGCGCCGCAGCCGGGTGCGCAACCAGGACATCAGCAAGTTCGACATCCACGACCGGGTGAACTATTCGGTGACCAAGGCCGAGCTGAAGATCAACGAGAGCAAGACCCTCATCAAGCTCAAGCTCCACATCGACACCCACTACAGCACCGTCATGGACTATTTTGAGATCTTTCTCAACCGCATGGTCCTCTGCCGCAAGGCGGCGGAGACCCTGGGCCTGCAGTTTAAGCTCATCATCAACGAGCAGCAGCTCATCTGAAGCAAAAAACCCCTGCCAATGTAAAGTGATTTTACCGGCCCGAGAGCACGCTCTCGGGCCGTTTTTCCTTGTATTTCAAGGTTTTTTCATCCTCAGAAGGGAAAGCGCCCACGGCACCCGGGGGCGTAAAAATTTCACTGAAATTTTATCTTCCTTTGGTTTTTCCTTTAACCCAAAGCCGATAGACTGTACTCGTACCAGACAAGAGTGCAAAAAAACAAAAAAGGAAATGAGGAATCTCAAAATGAAAAGAACCATGAAGAAAACCATGAGCATTCTGGCAGCCTCCGCTGTCCTGGCCCTGACTCTGGCCGGCTGCGGCGGCGACACCACCACCGAGACCACCGAAGGCGCCGAGGGCACCGAAAGCACCATCTCCGGCACCGTGGCCACCAACGGCTCCACCTCCATGGAGAAGGTCATCGGCAACCTGAAGGAGCAGTTTGAAAAAGACAACGGCGGCAACGTCACCGTTTCCTATGACGCCACCGGCTCCGGCGCCGGCATCGAGGCCGTCACCAACGGCACCGCCGACATCGGCCTGTCCTCCCGTGCCCTGAAGGAGGAGGAGACCGCCAGCGGCCTGACCGGCACCACTGTGGCCCTGGACGGCATCGCCATCATCGTCAACGCCGAAAGCCAGGTGGCCGACCTGAGCGTGGAGCAGATCGGCCAGATCTTCACCGGCGAGATCGCCAACTGGAGCGAAGTGGGCGGCGCCGACGGCGAGATCGCCTGCATCGGCCGCGAGGCCAACTCCGGCACCCGGGACGGCTTTGAGTCCATCACCGAGACCGAGGACCTGTGCAAGCTCAGCCAGGAGCTGACCTCCACCGGCGCCGTCATCGAGGCCGTGAAGAACAGCCCCAACGCCATCGGCTACGCCTCCCTGTCCTCTGTGGAAGGCAAGGAGGGCATCAAGATCCTCACCGTGGACGGCGTGGTCTGCTCTGAGGCCACCATCCTGGACGGCACCTACAAGATCCAGCGCCCCTTCGTGCTGGTCACCAAGACGGACGCTGCCCTGTCTGAGGCAGCCCAGGCCTTCTTTGAATACGCCACCTCCGCTGCTGCCAGCGACCTGATCCGCAACGCCGGTGCGGTGCCTGTGGCAGAGTAAGCTTCTTCTTCACTGCGGCGCGGGCCTCCTGCCTCTCGGAGGCGGAGGCCCGCCCTGCTGTGTCCCGTTCTGATTTGACAAGAGAAGGAGATCACCATGGAAAACGTATTGAACCATACCGCCGAGGCGGCGGCCGCCCTGACCAACGCCAGCCGCCGGCCCAAGAGCCGGGGGGCCAAGGATGTGCTGGAATGGCTGATGCATCTGATCTTTCTGCTGTGCGGCATCGTGGCTGTGGCCTTTGTGCTGTTCATCAGCCTCTATCTGGTCATCTCCGGGGTGCCCGCCATCCGGGAGATCGGTCTGGCGGACTTCCTGCTGGGCCAGAGCTGGGCGCCCACGGCTTCGGAGGCCTCTTACGGCATCCTGCCCTTCATCCTCACCTCGGTCTACGGCACCGCCGGGGCGGTGCTCATCGGGGTGCCCATCGGCCTCATGACCGCCGTCTACCTGGCCAAGGTGGCAAACCCCAGGGCCGCCGCCGTCATCCACACCGCCGTGGAGCTGCTGGCAGGCATCCCCTCGGTGGTCTACGGCCTGGTGGGCATGATTGTGCTGGTGCCCGGCATCCAGAAGCTCTTTGACCTGTCCTCGGGGGCCTGCCTGCTGGCCGCCATCCTGGTGCTGGCCATCATGATCCTGCCCTCCATCATCAGCGTCTCTGAGACCGCCCTGCGGGCGGTGCCCGAGGAGTATGAGCAGGCCTCCCTGGCCCTGGGGGCCACCCATCTGGAGACGGTGTTCCGGGTCGCGGTGCCTGCCGCCCGCAGCGGCGTGGCCACGGCCATCGTCCTGGGCGTGGGCCGGGCCATCGGGGAGGCCATGGCCATCATTATGGTGGCCGGCAACGTGGCCAACATGCCCAGCATCTTCTCCTCGGTGCGCTTCCTCACCACCGCCATCGCCTCGGAGATGTCCTACGCCTCGGTGGGCAGCCTCCACCGGGATGCCCTGTTCTCCATCGGCCTGGTGCTCTTCCTGTTCATCATGCTCATCAACGTCTTTTTGAACGTGTTCATTAAGCGCAAGAAGGAGGCCTGACCATGCACACCCTCTCGCCCCGCCGCAAGGTCTATGACCGCACCCTGCGGGGGCTGCTGTACCTGTGCGCGGGCATCACCTGCGCCCTGCTGGTCTTTCTCATCGGCTATATCTTCTACCGGGGCCTGGGCAACCTCTCCTGGGAGCTGCTCACCACCCAGACCAGCTACATCAACGACACCATCGGCATCCTGCCCAACTTCCTCAACACCCTCTACATCATCCTCCTGGCCATGGTCATCGTCCTGCCCCTGGGGGTGGGGGCGGCCATCTATCTGACCGAGTATGCCAGCAACCGGAAAGTGGTGGCCGTCATCGAGTTTGCCACCGAGACCCTCACCGGCATCCCCTCCATCATCTTCGGTCTGGTGGGCATGCTCTTCTTCCTCCAGCTCTTTGGGCTCAAGGCGGGCATCCTGGCCGGCGGCCTGACGTTGGTCATCATGATCCTGCCCACCATCGTCCGCACCACCCAGGAGAGCCTGAAAACCGTGCCCCAGTCCTACCGGGAGGGCTCCCTGGCCCTGGGGGCCGGCAAGTGGCACATGGTGCGCACCGTGGTGCTGCCCAACGCCGTGGACGGCATCGTCACCGGCTGCATCCTGGCCGTGGGGCGCATTGTGGGCGAGTCCGCTGCCCTCCTCTTCACCGCCGGCTTCGGCCTGGAGCTGAACAACTTCCTCACCTCCCTCCAGGCCTCCTCGGCCACCCTCACCGTGGCCCTGTACGTCTACGCCAACGAGCGGGGGGAGACCGGCGTGGCCTTCGCCATCGCCGCGGTGCTGATGCTCCTGGTGCTCCTCATCAACTTCTCCGCCAACCTGGCCGGGAAGAAACTGAAACGAAAGGCAGGCTGACCTATGGCAGCTGATATCATTACCGCCAAGTCCCTCAACCTGTGGTACGGCACCGACGGCAAGACCAGCGCCGCCGACCGGGGCCACCACGCCCTGAAGGACGTGAATGTAGACATCCCCGCCCGGCAGATCACTGCCCTCATCGGGCCCTCCGGCTGCGGCAAATCCACCTTTTTGAAAACCCTCAACCGCATGAACGACCTGGTCCCCGGGGTGCACATCGAGGGGGAGATCGCCTTTGACGGCCAGGACATCTTTGCCAAGGACCTGGACATCACCTGGCTGCGCAAGCAGGTGGGCATGGTCTTTCAAAAGGCCAATCCCTTCCCCATGTCCATCTATGACAACGTGGCCTACGGCCCCCGCACCCACGGCATCCGCAGCCGCAGCGAGCTGGACGGCATTGTGGAAAAATCCCTCCGGGACGCGGCCATCTGGGACGAGGTGAAGGACCGGCTGAAAAAGAGCGCCCTGGGGCTCTCCGGCGGCCAGCAGCAGCGGCTGTGCATCGCCCGGGCCCTGGCCAACCAGCCGGAAGTCCTGCTCATGGACGAGTCCACCTCCGCCCTGGACCCCATCTCCACGGCCAAAATTGAGGACCTTGCCATGGAGCTGAAGGAGAAGTACACCGTGGTCATGGTCACCCACAACATGCAGCAGGCCGCCCGGGTGTCGGACAAAACCGCCTTCTTCCTGCTGGGGGAGCTGGTGGAGTTCGGCCCCACCGACCAGATCTTCACCATGCCCAAGGACAAGCGCACCGAGGAGTACATCACAGGGAGGTTCGGATAATGCGGGAGAGATTCAAGCAGCAGCTGGAGGAGATGTACCGCCAGATGGTGGTCCTGGGCGGGCTGTGCCAGCAGGCCATTGCCATGGCGGTGAAAACCCTGGACGAGCAGGAGGAGGCCGCCCAGCGGCTGGAGGCCCAGGTCCACATCCTGGACGGGGAGATCGACGACATGGAGCGGGAGATCGAGGGCCTGTGCACCAAGCTCCTGCTCAAGCAGCAGCCGGTGGCCACGGACCTGCGCCGGATCACCGCCGCCCTGAAAATGGTCACCGACTTAGAGCGCATCGGCGACCAGGCATCGGACATCGCCGAGCTTGCCCGCTTCATCCGCCACAACGGCAAGAACGAGGCCCTGAAAAAGATGGCAGCCGACGTCATCCGCATGGTCAGCGACAGCGTGGACGCCTTCGTCCGCCTGGACCTGGACCAGGCCCGAGCGGTCATCGCCTACGACGATGTGGTGGACCGGTGGTTTGACCAGATCAAGAAGGAGCTCATCGCCCGCATGGCCCAGGACAGCTCCGCCGGGGAGGAATTTCTGGACGTGTTCCTGGTGGCCAAGTATCTCGAGCGCATCGGGGACCACGCCACCAACCTGGCCGAGTGGGTGGAGTACGCCCAGACCGGCGCCCGGTCCAAGAACGGCCTGTGGGTGGCCCCGGCAGGGATGGGCGGTTAACCTAAATTTAACCTTTTCCTGGTTGTTCTTTTTACTTTGTGCTGTTAAACTGTCAGCATCTGCAAGGTAAAAACGAAGTAAAGAGAACGTATAGAGAGGGTTAACGTATGGATCTGTTCGATGCATTGACTTTGATCGGCGGCCTGAGTCTGTTCCTGTTCGGCATGAACCTGATGGGGGCCTCCCTGGAAAAACGGGCGGGCGGCAGCCTGAAGGCCCTGCTGGGCAAGCTGACCTCCCGCAAAATATTGGGATTCCTAACGGGGTTAGGTGTCACTGCGGTGATCCAGAGTTCCTCCGCCACCACGGTTATGGTGGTCGGTTTCGTGAACTCTGGTTTGCTGTCTTTGCACCAGGCCATTAGCGTCATCATGGGCGCCAACGTGGGCACCACCGTCACGGCCTGGATTCTGAGCCTGACGGGCCTGGACAGCGGCAACTTCTTCGTGCAGCTGCTCAAGCCCACCTCCTTCACCCCCATCCTGGCCCTCATCGGCGTGGGGCTGACCATGATGGCCAAGAGCGACAAGAAGAAGGACGTGGGCATGATCCTGCTGGGCTTTGCGGTGCTCATGTTCGGCATGGACACCATGAGCGGCGCCGTGGAAGGGCTGAAGGATGTGCCCGAGTTCCAGAGCGTCCTGCTCATGTTCACCAACCCCATCCTGGGCGTCCTGGCCGGCGCGGCCCTGACGGCCATCATCCAGAGCTCCTCGGCCTCCGTGGGTATCCTCCAGGCCCTCTCGGCCACCGGGCAGGTGACCTATGGGGCGGCCATCCCCATCATCATGGGCCAGAACATCGGCACCTGCGTCACCGCCATGATCTCCTCCGTGGGGGCCAACAAGAACGCCAAGCGGGCCGCTGTGGTCCACCTGATGTTCAACATCATCGGCACGGCCGTGTGGCTGGCGGTCTTTTACGGCATCAACAGCGTGGTCCACTTTGCCTTCGTCAGCCAGTCCATTGACCAGCTGGGCATCGCCGTGGTCCACACCGCCTTCAACGTGCTGTGTACCATCCTCCTCTTCCCCTTCTCCGGCTTGCTGGAAAAGCTCTCCTGCCGCCTGGTGCCCGACGCCAAGGCCCCCGAGCAGATCCAGATCCTGGACGAGCGTCTGCTGGGCAGCCCCTCCGTGGCCCTGGTGCGCTGCCAGGAAGTGGCCGAGACCATGGCCCGCATCTCCATGGACGCCCTGAAAACCGGCTGCCAGCTGCTCAAGGAGTATGATGTCAAAGGGGCCCAGGCGGTCCGGGAGACCGAGCAGGAGGCCGACCAGTATGAGGACATGCTGGGCACCTATCTGGTTAAAATGGGGCGCAGCAACCTGAGCAAGACCGACAGCCAGCAGGTCTCCAAGCTGCTGCACATCATCGGTGACTTTGAGCGCATCTCCGACCACGCGGTGAACTTAGTGGAGTCGGCAGAGGAGATGCAGAGCAAGGGCCTGAGCTTCTCTGTGTATGCCAAGAAGGAGCTGGAGATCCTCACCGCCGCCGTGAGCGAGATCATGGACATGTCCCTGGAAGCCTTCCTCAAAAATGACCCCGTCCTGGCCGCCAAGGTGGAGCCCCTGGAAGAGGTGGTGGACACCCTGAAGGAGCAGCTGCGCAACCGGCACATCCTGCGCCTGCAGAAAGGGGAGTGTACCATCGAGCTGGGCTTCGTCTGGTCCGACCTGCTGACCAACCTGGAGCG
>DXEA01000029.1 GCA_019115225.1 Candidatus Evtepia faecigallinarum | reverse complement strand
GCTTCCTCTTCTGCCGGGCCGGCGCTCTCACCGTTGACCAGCATGGTCTCTTCCCCTTCCTCCTGGCCGGCGCTCTGCTGGCCGCTGCAGGCGGCGCAGCCCAGACACAGGGCTAACACGAGGGACAGCAGGAGGATTTTTTTTGCTTGCATGGGATAGCGGCTCCTTTCCCCTGCTCAAAGCAGGTCTTCAGGGATGTGCGTCTTCAGATACTGTACCCAGACCTTGGCGCCGTCATAAGTAAAGTGCATACCCATGCTGCCGTAATCGCTGCAATACTCCTTTTTCAAAAAGCCCTGCTCGTCCTTGAATGCCTCGGCCACGTTCACATAGTACCACCGGTTCTCCTGGCAGTAGTTCTTCATGGTCTCGTTGAAGGCATTGATCTGGTCGTTGTTGAGCTTTTCGGAATAACTGGTACTGGAATCGGCCATGGGCGTGACCGACTGGATCACGATCTGCACGCCGGGATTTCTGGTCTGGATGTTGTTGAGGATGGTCAGATAGTCGTTGGTGGACCGCTCGATACCATAGGCGATGTTGTCCATGCCCAGCATCACATAGACCACCTTGGCGCCAGTAGCCGCCACGCTTTCCTCAATGGCGGGCTTTTGGCCGGACCCCTTGGGGTACTCAGGCAGGATCTTGCCGGTGAGCATATTGGTGGGGCTCATACTGCCGGCGCACAGGAACTTGGCTTTGCCCAGGGCGCCGCTGGCGTTGCAGTAGGCCTCCAGGGTCATGGAGATGGAGTCGCCAATGAACACCGCTTGGTCAAAGAAGGTGACAGGCCCCTCCTCACTCTCGGGCACCAGGGCGGTGAAGGTGATGTCCTGGTAGTTGTCGTACAGGCTGTCATAGGCCCCTTCGCTCAGGTCCACTAGAGTGCTGCCCTCGGGGATCTCCATATCCGCAGCGATCATCACCCGATAGACCACCGCCGCGCACTCCTCACGGCTCATGGTGTTCTGGGGGTAGAAGAAGTTGTTGTCATACCCCTTCACGATCCCCGCCATCTGGCAGGCGGTCACGCCGCTGCGGGCATAGTCCTGGATGTAGAGGGAATCCTTGAACTGCTCAGGCTCGATGATCTTCAGCAGAGGGATGTTTTCATAGTCGGCAAACCGGGCCAGGATGGTACACACCTGCTCCCGGCTGAGGGTGCCGTCGGGGGAGAAGGTGGTCTCGCTGGTGCCGCCGGTCAGGCCGCACTCATAGGCCCAGCAGACGGCGTCATAGTAGGGGGAGTCCTTGGTCACATCGGAGAAGTCGGGGGCCTGGCGCACCGTATCCTTTTTCTCCCGGCGCTTGAAGACCCCCTGGTCCATATTATAAAGGTATTGGACCAGATTGCCCCGGGTCTCTTCTGCCTCCCGCTGGAATTTCTCGCTGGATGGCAGAACCCCCACCTTATTGAGCTCCGTGATATACTGATAACTCCACATATCCTGGGTCACATCAATATAGGGGTTTTCCCAGTTCTTGCTGCTCCCTGCAGGACCACCAAGCAAGGAGGCCGCAGAGAAGATGATCATAAACACCAGAAACCAGCTGACGGCCTGTTTCACCCGCATCACCTTCCAAAAAATCCCTCCCCCTCACCCCCTGCTGAGGGGGCATGGCGAAGTTAGTATATTGTACGGGATGTTCTGCATCAAAAGCGCACCAAATCCCCCCTTTTTTTCCCGTAGTTTCCGCCGGTGTTGTCCATCTCATCCGGCGGCCGTGGCCCCCGTGGGGCCCGTAGCCCCCGCAGCCCCTGCAGGACCGGTGGCGCCGGTGGCCCCGGCAGCGCCGGTGGGACCGGTGGGCCCGGTGGGACCCACAGGGCCGGTGGGTCCGATGGGCTCCAGGGTGGACAGGAGGGTGAAGTCCGGGGACTGGCCCGGCACCCCGGCAGCGCCGTCCACGTTGGCCACATACAGGTATCCGTTGTAGGTCACCAACTGCCCGGCCCGATAGTATCCGCCCAGCACCCACGGCGTGGGCACACACCCGCCGGTGCAGGGGGGCTCAGGCGGCCAAGGTCCCGGACCAGGGGGAGGACAGGGGCCCGGTCCGGGGGGAGGACAGGGGGGCGGGCAGCAGCCGGCGGGCCGCCAGCACCGCCGGTCCGGCCGGTCAAAATCGCTGCATTGGTAACGCTTCATTTTGCTTCCTTTCTCCGCCCACAGGGCGGGATGGTCTCGGGAGGGCAGAACACCCTCAACCCACTCTATGCCCTGCCGCGGGATTGCGTCCCCCTCTGCCGGGGCAAAAATCCTGTAGCGCCGGCAGGGAAATGGTGGTATAATAGCAGAAACCATGTCCGGGCCCCGAGGGCCGGACATGCCGGCAAGGGGGGAAACCATGGAACAACGAGAGCGGCCCATCGGCGTCTTTGATTCCGGCCTGGGGGGCATCAGCGTGCTGCGGGCCTGCACGGCATTGCTGCCCCGGGAGGATTTCCTCTTTTTCGGCGACTCGGCCAATGCCCCCTATGGGGAGAAATCCCTGGAAGAGGTCCGGCAGCTGACCATCGCCGCGGCGGACCGGCTGCTGGCCCAGCACGTCAAGGCCATCGTGGTGGCCTGCAACACCGCCACCAGCGCGGCCATCGGCCTGCTGCGCCAGGCCCACCCCCAGCTGCCCATCATCGGCATCGAGCCGGCGGTGAAGCCCGCGGCCCAGGCCCGGGAGAGCTCCTCGGTGATCGTCATGGCCACCCCCCTGACCATCCGCCAGGCCAAGTACCAAAAGCTGGCCGCCGCCTTCTGCCACGAGGCCAACGTCATCTCCCTGCCCTGCAAGGGGCTGGCGGAGATGGTGGAGCGGGGGATCTTTGACGGGCCGGAGCTGGACGCCTATCTCCAGGACCTCCTGCTCCCCTTCCGCTATTGCAGCGTGGACTACATCGTCCTGGGCTGCACCCACTACCCCTTCATCCGCCGGGCCATCGCCCGGAACTTTGGCCGGCCGGTGGCCATCATCGACGGCAGCGACGGCACCGCCCGCCAGCTGCGCCGGCAGCTGGAAGGCGCCGGCCTGCTCACCACCCGCACCGGCCGGGGCAAGGTGGTCTTTCACAACAGCCTGCCGGACAAGCTGGCCATGTGCCAGACCCTGTTTCTCATGCCGTATTGAAGGGCTTCTGTCAGGCTGGTCCGATGATAGCAGAAGATTCTTGCCATCCCATGAAAAAAGAAGAAAAATTTTCTTAAGAAATTGCGAGATGCCCGCCGGAAACGGCGGGCATCTTTCCCTGTTGCTGCACATTTTCCAATCGGGAAAACCCCTTGAAATCATTGGACTTTCCCAACGGTCGAGGGGGAAATGCGGCCTGTTTTCTTGACTTTTCCTCCCCGCTGTTTCACACTGTGGGTAGTCTTGCAAGGCACATCCAAGCAAAGGAGTGTGTGACCATGGAAAACAGAAAAGATTTCGGCTCCTTCCTCTGCCAGCGGCGCAAGGAACTGGGCCTGACCCAAAAGGAGCTGGCCCAGCGCCTGTTCGTCACCGACTCGGCGGTGAGCAAGTGGGAGCGGGGCCTGGCCTACCCCGACATCACCCTGCTGCAAAGCATCTGCCAGGTATTGCAGTGCAGCGAAAAGGAGCTCCTCTCCGCCAGCGAGGACACCGAGGGCCGGCGGGCGGAACAGCTGGCCCGGAAATACCTCCGCCTGACCCGGAACTACCGGCTGGTCCAGTACATCCTCTACGGGGCCATCACCGCAGGCTGCCTGCTGGGCAACCTCTTCAGCAGCCACACCCTGGACTGGTTCTGGATTGCCCTGACCGCCCAGATGATGGTGGCCTCCCTCACCCTCCTGCCCGCCTTCGTCCCTGAGGGCAAGCGGGGGCTGGCCAGCCTGGGGGGCTTCACCGCCTCCCTGCTGCTGCTGTTGGGGGTGTACTGTCTCTGCTATGGCGGGGACTGGTTTGCCCTGGCGGCGGTGAGCATCCTGTTCGGTATGGGGCTGGTCTTTCTGCCCTTCGTCCTGCGGGCCCTGCCCCTGCCCCCCTGTCTGGCCTGCCGGAAGGCATCTTTGTATGTGGGCATCGAATTTCTTCTCCTGGTGGCCCTGTTCGGCGTGGGCTGTCTGCACACCGGGGGCCAGTGGTTCCTCAGCGCTGTGGTGTGGACCCTCTTCGGGGTGGGCGTCTTTCTCCTGCCGCCCCTGCTGGGGCAGCTCCCCCTGCCCCGGCACTGGGACTGCCACAAGGCCCTGGTCTATCTGTCCGCCGAATCGGTCCTGCTGCTGGTGGGGCTGGCCTGGGAGGGCCGCCACGGATACTTCCCCCTGCCCGACCTGCCCGTCGCCCTGCTGTGTCTGGCGCTGCCCTGGGGATATCTGGGCATCCTGCGCTACCTCCCCCTGGGCCGGTGGTTCCGGGCGGGCATCGCCCTGGCCTGGACGGCCCTGTGGCTGTGGCTAGCCCCCTTCTGTCTGGACCGGGTCCTCCAGGCCTCCGGCTGGCAGACCGACCAGCTCTACGGCCTGAGCCTGCCGGTGGATTTCTCCGACTGGACCAGCCCGGACACCCTGGGGGCCAACGTGACCTTCCTCATCCTGCTGGGGCTTCTTGTGCTGGCGGGAGGTTGTGTGGCTCTGGGCATTTACTGGCGGCAGAGGCACCCCCACTGAGAGGGTGCCTCGCGTACCGTCTGGCTTAAAAACTCCCCGCCAGCAGCTCCCGGATGGTCTCCATGGACAGGTCCACCGAGGCAATCTCGTCGGCGCACCGGCGCAGCTCCTCCCGGATGAGCCCCTCATGGGGGACCTCCTTTTTGTACTTCAGCTGATGCTCCAGGCTGGCCCAGAAGTCGATGGCGATGGTGCGCAGCTGGACCTCCACCGTCATCCCCTTCCCGGCCCCCGCCCGGATGCCCAGGATCAGATGGTAGCTGCGATAGCCGTTCTCCTTGGGGTAGGAGATATAGTCCTTGGTCTCCAGCACCACAAAGTCCGGCCGCTCCTCCAGCCACTTGGCCACCAGGTACACGTCGTCCTGAAAGGCACAGATCACCCGCACCCCCACCGCGTCCCGCACCTGGGTCAGGGCGGCCTGCCGGGTGGCGGGCAGGCCCCGCTTGGTCAGCTTGCGGCACATGCTGTCGGGGGTCTTGATGCGGGATGCGGTGTAAAGGACCGGTGCTTGCCTGCCGTTCTCTCGCCAGGTCTTTCTCCCCCGTCTGATCTCCTCCAGCACCTGTTTCTCCGCCTGGCGGAGCTGGTCATAGGCCGGGCCGTAAAATTCTCTTGCTGTCATGTGCGTTGCTCCTTTCCGGCTTTGCTGTGGGCCTGCCGGGGGGTGGGAAATCCCCGGACGTTCTCGCCGGGGCCGCCCGCCGGCAGCAGGACTGTGATGAGTAAGGTATCTTCCCCTTTGGCCGCCGCGGAGATCTTGCCCCGGTGGGCCTGGACCACCGCCTTGGCGATGGACAGGCCGATGCCGTAGCCCCCCTGGCCGGAGTTGCGGGACCCGTCCCCCCGGTAGAACCGGTCAAAAAGGTTTTCCAGCAGGTCCTTGGTGAGGTTCCGGGCGGTGTTCTCCACCGTCAGGCGCAGGTATTTCCCCTGGCGGGTCAGGGTCACGGCGATCTGTCCCCCCTCGGGGGCATATTTCAAGGCGTTGTCCAGCAGCACTGAGACCAGCTGGACCAGGGCCTTCTCCTCCCCCACCAGGGCCAGCCCCGGCTGGATGTCCAGGCGGAAGGGTTTGTTCTGGCTCTTGGCCATGGTCTGGAAGGACTGGGCGGTCTCGGTGACC
>DXEA01000028.1 GCA_019115225.1 Candidatus Evtepia faecigallinarum | reverse complement strand
TCATCAGTCACCTGCGGTGACAGCTTCCCCCCAAGGGGAAGCCGGGGGAGGTGGTCGGTTGGCGTAACGTGCTGCGTTATTGTGCCAGGATGGCTTCCGCAAGCGGTATAAAAGTTCACAAATACCTGCTATCATGGTGCAGCAATGAAACCATCAGGAGGTCCCCCCATGCCCACGAAAAAGAAAACCCGACGGGTCCTCGCTGCCGCCGGGGTCTCCGTGCTCACCGCCCAGGCGGTCTGGACCGCCTGGGGCAACACGGCCTTGCAGTGCAATGCTTACACGGTCTCCAGCCCCCGCCTGCCGGCGCCGTTTGACGGCTGCCGCATCGCCCACCTCTCCGACCTGCACAACGCAGAACTGGGGGAGGGGAACGAGGCCCTTCTGGCCCTGCTGCGAGAGGCCACCCCCGATGTCATCGCCATCACCGGCGACCTCATCGACTCCCGCCGCACCGACGTGGCGGTTGCCCTGGAGTTTGCCGCCCAGGCGGTGCAGATTGCCCCCTGCTACTACGTCACCGGCAACCACGAGGCGAGAGTGCCGGCGGAGTACGCCGCCCTGAAAACCGGCCTGACCGCCCTGGGGGTCACCGTGCTGGAAAACGACCGGGCTGCCGTCACGAAAGACGGGGCGGCCCTCACCATTCTCGGCGTCCGGGACCCCAGCTTCCAGACGGGCGACCAGCCCGGCGACACCGCCGCGGTGATGGCTGCCCAGCTGCAAGAGCTGGTGGGGGAAGGGGAGGGCTTCACCGTGCTCCTGTCCCACCGGCCGGAGCTCTTTGCCACCTACGCCGGTTTTGGGGTGGATTTGGTCCTCACCGGCCACGCCCACGGGGGCCAGTTCCGCCTGCCCTTCGTGGGGGGCGTGCTGGCCCCCAATCAGGGGTTCTTTCCCCCCTACGACGCCGGGGCTTACACCCAGGGAGAGACCACCATGCTGGTCAGCCGGGGCATTGGCAACAGCCTCTTTCCCTTCCGGTTCAACAACCGCCCGGAAATTCTTTTGGTGGAGCTCCACCGGCAGGCAAACCCATAAAAGACAAAAGACCAGGGGGCCGAAGCCCCCTGGTGTGCTGCCCTCACAGGATGATACAGATGAGCCCGCCGGAGCCCTCGTTGATGATCTTCTCCAAGGTCTGGCGCATTTTCTCCCGGGCATCCTCGGGCATGTGCTTGAGCTTGGAGGCCAGGTCCTCGTTGATGAGCTCGTGGAAGGACCGGCCAAAGATGTTCGACTGCCAGATCCGCTGGGGCTCCCCCTCGAACTCCCGCAGCAGGAAGCCCAACATGTCCTCCGACTGCTTCTCGCTGCCCACGATGGGGGAGACCTCCGCCTGGATGTCCGCCCGGATCATGTGGATGCTGGGGGCGTTGGCCCGCAGGCGCACGGCGTACCGGCTGCCCTGCTTGATGATCTCGGGCTCGGCCAGTTCCAACTCCTCCGCGTCGGGGATGACGATGCCGTAGCCCGTGGCCCGGACCTCCTCCATGGCCGCCGCCACCTTTTTGTACTGGGACTGGACCTGGGCCAGGTCGGAGAGCAGACTCAGCAGCTCCCCGTCGTTGTGGATGGGAAAGCCCGTCTGGGCCGACATGGTCTCATAGAACAGCCGCCGGGGCAGGGAGAGCTTGGCCTGGCAGCTGCCCGCCCCCAGGTGCATGGCGGTGACCTGGCCGCCGGTGACGTGCTCGCACTGGGCCATCTCCTCCACCGCCGGGGCCACGTCCCGGATGCGCCCCAGGTGGCCCATGGTCCCCCGGATGCCCGCAAAGACCTCCTCCTTGATGGGGTGGTCCGGGGGCAGGGCGTCCACCCAGTCGGGCAGGAAAATCTGCAGCTCCTCCAGGGGGAACTCGAAGAGGACCGATTGTAAGACGTCGGTCACCGTCCGCTGGTCCAGGTCCAGGCAGCTCACCGCCAGGCACGTCACGTCGTACTGCTGGGCCAGGTCCCGGCGCAGCTGCTGGGTCTCCGGGGCCTCGGGCCGGGCGGAGTTGAGCAGGACCAGGAAGGGTTTGCCCAACTCCTTCAGCTCGGCCACCACCCGGGCCTCGGCCTCTAAGTAGGACTCCCGGGGCAGGTCGGTGATGGTGCCGTCGGTGGTGACCACCAGGCCGATGGTGGCGTGCTCGGCGATGACCTTCCGGGTGCCGATCTCTGCCGCCTCGGCCATGGGGATCTCCTGGGGGAACCAGGGGGTGCGGACCATGCGGGGCATGTCGTCCTCCAGCTGGCCCACCGCCCCCGGCACCAGATAGCCCACGCAGTCCACCAACCGCACTGCGCAGGTGCCGCCCCCTTCCAGGTCCAGCTGGGCGGCCTCCTCGGGGACAAATTTGGGTTCGGCGGTCATGACGGTCCGGCCGGAGCCGCTCTGGGGCAGCTCGTCCCGGGCACGCTCCCGGCGGTAGCTGTCCTGGATGTTGGGCAGGACCATGGTCTCCATGAACCGCTGGATGAAGGTGGACTTCCCCGTCCGGGCCGGGCCCACCACGCCGATGTAGATGTCGCCCGCCGTGCGCTGGGCGATATCCTGATAAATGGTTTGGGTATTCATAGGCTGTCTCCTCCGTCTGGGTGGTTTCCCCTCCATGTGTATGCCGCGGGGGGACAGGATAGACCCGGCCTTGTCTTTTTGCCCCGGCCGTGGTATGCTGGGGAAAACCATGGAAGGAAGTGACGGGATGGACCTGTCTCGTTTGGAACAGACCCTGACCGCAGCGGGCTTCACGGTGGTCCGCTGCCCCACCGGCCGGGAGGCCAGGGAGTATCTGACAGGCCGCTTTGCCGGGAAAACCATCGGCATCGGCGGCAGCGTCACCGCCCGGGACCTGGGATTATACGAGGCCCTGGGGGAGAAAAACACCGTCTATTGGCACTGGATGACCCCCGGCCGGGAGACTTTGGAAAAAGCCGCCGCGGCCCAGGTCTACCTCACCAGCGTCAACGCCGCCGCCGAGACCGGGGAGCTTCTCAACATCGACGGCACCGGCAACCGCATCTCGGCGGCCCTGGGGGCCCACGAGGTGGTGTGCTATCTGGTGGGCCAGAACAAGGTGGCTCCCACCTACGACGAGGCCCTCTGGCGGGCCCGGAACGTGGCCGCCCCCTTGAACGCCCGGCGCTTAAACCGCAAGACCCCCTGCGCCCAGGGGGAGGCGCTCAAGTGCTACGACTGCAAGAGCCCCGAGCGCATCTGCAACGGCCTGTCCGTCCTCTGGCGGCCCCTGGGGGGCGCCGGGGAGACGGTGGTGGTCCTCATTGAGGAGGACTTAGGGTACTGAGAGAGGGAGGCTCCCGCCGGGGGCCTTCCTTTTTTCCGGCAGGGGAGGGGACACGTTGCCTCTCCCCTGGATTTATGCTATACTAAAACTTCCTATCCCGTGCAGAAGAAGGAGGCGGCCCATGGCGCGTTTTCAGAATTGTATGGACTATCTCCAGATCCGGGGGGTGCTGCCCTTTTCCGTGGCCCCCTTTTCGCCGGTGGACAACCTGATCCTGTCCGCCTGCGTCTACCTGCCCTTTGAGCGGGCCCTGGAGCCGGAGACATGGCTGACCCTGCCCCAGGCGGCCCGGGCCCTGGAGGGTCTGCCCGACTGGGACGCGGTGGGCCTGGTGATGTCCAAGGACACCCCGGCCCTGGTGGTCCGGGCGGCCCGGAGCGACCGCTTCGCCCCCGTCCGGGTGGGCCTGGCCCAGGCGGCCCTGGCGGAGGACACCCAGTTTGCCGCCCTCACCTACCGCCTGCCCGACGGCAGCCACTACATCTGCTTCCGGGGCACGGACGACACCCTGGTGGGCTGGAAGGAGTGCTTTGCCATGAGCTACGCCTTCCCGGTGCCCGGCCAGCAGCTGGCCCAGGACTATCTGGTCCGGGCGGCCCGGCAGACCACGGGACCCCTGCGGGTGGGGGGCCACTCCAAGGGGGGCAACCTGGCGGTGTGGGCGGCCCTCCACGCCCCGGCGGACGTGCAGGACCGCATCGTCCGGGTATACAGCAACGACGGCCCCGGCTTTGGCCGGGACCTGGTGAGCACCCCGGCCTATCAGGCCCTGGCCCCCCGGCTGGTGACCTATGTCCCCCAGGCCTCCCTGGTGGGCACCCTGCTGCACCAGGACCCCAACGCCCAGATCATCCGCAGCCACGGCGTGGGCACCGTGGGCCAGCACGACCCCTTCTCCTGGGAGGTCCACGGCACGGGCTTTGTGGTCCTGGACCACCGGTCCCGGCGGGGGGAGCGGGAGTCGGCGGGATTTCAGGGCTGGGTGGACTCCCTGGACCGCCGGGAGCGGGAGGAGTTCACAGAGGTCTTGTTCTCCCTCCTGTCCGCCTCCCAGGCGGAGACGTTGTCGGAGCTCTCCCAGAGCTGGGCGGACAGCGCCCTGGCGGCGGTGCGGGCGTATGGGGACCTGCCGCCCCAGGTCCGGCGGGATATGCTGGACTATCTGTGGCGCTTTCTGGTGAGCATGGGTACCGGCGGGGCCGCCGCCGCGCGGCGGGGGTGAGGGGTGCCCCCCACAGGGGGCGCTGCCGCGGGAGACCCGGACCCCACCGGGTGGGGGGCCGATGGAGGGTGCCACCCTCCGGGGGCCGCTGCCGCGGGGGCCTGGGCTTTCTCTGGAGAAAGCCCAGACGAAAGAGCACCAGGGGCTGCGGCCCCTGGACCCCGGGGGTGAGGGGAGGAGGTTTCCTCCCCTCACGCTCCCCTTCTCTGGTCTGTACAGACTTGAAGGGGGGCGTTTCTACCGCCTTGGACTGGCCTGCGGCCCACACAGCGCCAGGCTCCCGATGGGTGCCGCCCTCCGGGCGGCAGGCGCCGGGAGAAGGTACCCTTCGGGTGGCGACGGCAGATTATATCGCTTCCGTTGTGGTCAGAACCAACGATAGAAACGATAGAATAGAATAAAAATGCGACAAATAGATGATAGAAAAGAAGAAAAGTCAGTTGAATTCAGTATTGAATTCCTTGCAAATTACATATACTATTACTGTGTAAGGAATTACACGCTAATGTGCCCTTGGCAGTAAGCCTCCCCGCATAGGGGAAGTGCCGACCCCAAGGGCTTTTTTATGACATGAGGGGATGCGCCATGATCAAGAGTGTGAGGAAAACCGCTATTCTGGTGGATGGAGGATTCTACAGGCGGAGAGCTCAGCCGCTATTCGGAGATGTATCTGCCGAAGAGCGTGCAGATGAATTGGTAAAATATTGCGCGCGCCATCTCTCTGCGGATACTTCTGAAAAACGGGAGCTTTACCGTATTTTTTATTATGACTGTCCTCCCATCGCAAAAAAGCTTTTCCATCCATTGCTGAGAATGCAAATAGACTTTGGAAAAAGTGATCTGTATATATGGATGACAACCTTTTTGGACTGTTTGCGAAAAAAGAGAAAAGTTGCCCTTCGCCTTGGTGTTTTGGCGGATGAACAGGCCCATTATTCCCTTCGATATGATGTAACAAAAAAGCTGTGTGCAAAAACAAAGGGAATTGATGAACTGAGCGAGGAAGACTTTGTGCTTAATTTGGAACAAAAAGGGGTCGATATGAAAATAGGCCTTGATATTGCCTCCATGGCATATAAAGGGCAGGTAGATCAAATCATCCTGATTTCGGGAGACAGCGATTTTGTTCCGGCAGCAAAGTTAGCCAGGCGGGAAGGGATCGACTTTATTCTGGACCCCATGTGGAACCCCATCAAATCGAATCTCTCAGAACATATTGACGGCTTACACACCTGCTGCCCAAAGCCGCAGGGGAAAAAGGGAGACATCCCGCCCCAGGAAAGCGAAGATTCTCCCACAGCAAAACACCAGGCTCCTCCATCTCCCCCATCCAATCCCTAAAATACCTGCCCAGGATGTAATCCACCGCAGGTCATAAAAAAACGCCACCGCTTTCTCGCTGACCGGACCCAAAATCCCACGAGCGGGAGCGGGAACCTCCCTACAATGGGAAGCCGATGGACGTGGTTGGTTACCCAACGCACTGCCTTCAACTGCAAAAGGATAGGAAAGAAGGAACTATGGCAAGAAAAAAATCCCCCGACCAGGGAAAAAAGCGCCCCACCCCCACCGGGGTGGAGGGCCTGCGGGCCGAAGTGGTCGAGCAGCCCATCACCGACACCCTGGAACTCAACTACATGCCCTACGCCATGAGCGTCATCATCTCCCGGGCCATCCCGGAGCTGGACGGGTTCAAACCCTCCCACCGGAAACTCCTGTACACCATGTATCAGATGAAGCTCCTCTCCGGCGGGCGCACCAAGTCGGCCAACGTGGTGGGGGCTACCATGAAACTCAACCCCCACGGGGACAGCGCCATCTATGAGACCATGGTCCGCCTCTCCCGGGGCTACGGGGCCCTCCTCCACCCCCCGGTGGACTCCAAGGGCAACTTTGGCAAGGTCTACTCCCGGGACATGGCCTACGCCGCCTCCCGGTACACCGAGGTCAAGCTGGACCCCATCTGCGAGGAGCTCTTCCGGGACATCGACAAGGACGTGGTGGACTTTGTCCCCAACTACGACGGTACCCTCACCGAGCCCCTCCTCCTGCCCACCACCTTCCCCAACATCCTGGTCTCAGCCAACATGGGCATCGCCGTGGGCATGGCCTCCAACCTGTGCGGCTTTAACCTGGCCGAGGTGTGCGCTGCCGCCGTGGCCCGCATCAAGGACCCCCAGGCAGACCTTCTGGACACCCTCCTGGCCCCCGACTTTCCCACCGGCGGCCAGCTGCTCTATGACCGCAAGGAGTTAGAAGGCATCTACCGCACCGGCCGGGGCTCCTTTAAGGTGAGGGCCAAGTGGCGGTATGTGAAGGGCGAAAACCTCATCGAAATTTACGAGATCCCTTACACCACCACCGCCGAGGCCATTCTGGACAAGGTGGCCGAGCTCATCAAGGCGGGCAAGTTGAGGGAAGTGGCCGACATGCGGGACGAGACCGACCTGTCCGGCCTGAAGCTGGCCATTGACCTCAAGCGGGGCACCGACCCGGACAAGCTCATGCAGAAGCTCTTCCGCACCACCCCCCTCCAGGACTCCTTCGCCTGCAACTTCAACATCCTGGTGGACGGCATGCCCAAGGTCATGGGGGTGGGGGAAATTCTGGACCGCTGGACCGCCTGGCGGTCCGACTGCGTCAAGCGCGCGGCCCAATTCACCTTAAAGCAGAAGGAGGAAAAGCTCCACCTCCTCCGGGGCCTGGGGGCCATCCTGCTGGACATCGACCGGGCCATCGCCATCATCCGGGGCACGGAGCTGGACGCCATGGTGGTGCCCAACCTCATGGAGGGCTTCCAGTTAGACAAGGTCCAGGCCGAGTATGTGGCGGACATCCGCCTGCGCAACATCAACAAGGAGTACATCCTCAAGCGCACCGCCGAGACCGAGCAGCTGGAAAAGGACATCGCCGACCTGCAGGACCTCATCGAAAAGCCCGCCCGCATCCGCCGGGAGATCGTGAAGCAGCTGGAGGCTGTAAAGAAAAAGTACGGCACCCCCCGCTGCACCGACATCCTCCCCCAGGACCAGCTGGCCGAGGAGGCCCCGGCGGAGGAGGACATCCCCGCCGCCCCCGTCCACCTCTTCCTGTCCCGGGAGGGGTATTTCAAAAAAATCTCCCCCCAGTCCCTGCGCATGTCCGGGGAGCAGAAGTACAAGGAGGGGGACGGCCCCGCCTTCCACTGGGAGACCACCAGCGCCGCCGAGCTCCTCTTCTTCACCAACCAGCAGCAGTGCTACAAGGCCTTTGCCCATACCTTTGAGGACAGCAAGGCCAGCGTGCTGGGGGAATACCTCCCCGCCAAGCTGGAGATGGAGCCGGGCGAGACCATCCTCTGGGCCTGCCCGGCGGGGGACTACACCGGCCACCTCCTCTTCTTCTTCGCCAACGGCAAGGTGGCCCGGGTCCCCCTGGCGGCCTACCAGACGGTGACCCGGCGGAAAAAGCTCACCGGGGCCTATTCTGACAAAAGCCCCCTGGCGGACGTCCTCTACCTGCCCCAGGGCCAGGAGGAGGAAGTGGTCCTCTACTCCACCGAGGGCCGGGCCCTCCTCTTCCGCACCGACGGCATCCCCGTCAAGACCACCCGCTCCACCCAGGGGGTGCAGGTGATGACCCTGAAAAAGTCCTACACCGCCCACCACGCCCTCCCCCTGGCCCAGACCCCCATCGTCAACCAGTCCCGCTACCGGGCCCGCAGCCTGCCGGCGGCCGGCGCCCTGCTCAAGGCCGAGGACCAGGGGGACCGGCAGATCTCCCTACAGGAGTTCTGAGCCCCCGCCCGCCGAAAGGAGACCTTTTGTGAAAACCTCCCTGCTCCTGCTCCTCCTGCTGTGTACCATCACCCTCACCGGCTGCGGGTCCCTGCTGGAGCGCTCCTATGCCTCCGTCACCCCCCACACCCAGTTCCAGGACGAGGAGGAGAACGCCGCCATCCTCCGGGCCGAGACCTACCAGGGCCTGGTCAGCGCCCTGCTCCACCTGGTGGAGCAGGGGACGAAGAGCGGCATCGTGCGCCTGTACCAATACAGCAGCGTCACCGGCAGCGCCACCGGGGACGTGGACCAGGCCTGCCTGGAGGTCACCCAGGAGGACCCCCTGGGGGCCTATGCGGTGGACTATATCAAATACGACGTCCAGCCCACGGCTACCTATTACCAGGTGGAGGTGAAGCTGGCCTACACCATCCCCACAGAGGAGCTGCGCCAGGTGATCTCCGTCACCGCCAGCACGGCGGTGGCCCGGGAGCTGGAGGAGCTGCTGCCGAAGAAGCCCCAGAAGGTGGTCTTTCGCATCAGCTACTTCAGCCAGGAGGACAGCGCCGAGACCCTCCGCCAGGCGGTCCAGGAGGCCTACGCGGCCCAGACTGCCCCCCTGCCCCCCCTGGAGGACATCCAGATCACCCTCTACCCGGACAGCGGCCAGCAGCGCCTGGCGGAGATCAGGCTCACCTGGGCCGAACCGGCAGAGGGCACCGCAGGCGCCGGCGGCGGCCCGTAAAAAAAGGAGAAAAAGAGAAAATATTTCTTGACAATGAGACGGGGGTGTGCTATTATAACCCTTGTCGATGCGAGTGTAGCTCATCTGGTAGAGCGCCACCTTGCCAAGGTGGAGGTAGCGAGTTCGAGCCTCGTCACTCGCTCCAGGATAAGTCCTTGTTCCAAGAGAACAGGGACTTATTTTTATCATTAACGTTTCCCGGGCTCGAACTCGCTACCTCCACCCAAATCCGTGGTGTAACCACGGATTTTCCAATCCAGGAGGTGGGGGGCCCCCGGAAAAGCGCAGCTTTTCTGGGGTACGTTTAGCGAGTTCGAGCCTCGTCACTCGCTCCAGAAGAACAAAAAGAAGGACATCCTTTGGATGTCCTTCTTTTTGTTCTTCTGGTGACCTGCGGTCATTTAACATGCTCGGGGCAAGTGAATTGCCCCTGCGCCGAGGTTTTTGGCGCAGCCAAAAACGCTCGGTACGGCGCACCTGCGCCGCCCCGCTGCGCGGGGGGGACTCTCCTGGCAGAAGGGGAAGGCTATGGCCCTGGGGCGCGCTGCTTTGGAGAGGGGGCCGGGCGCGGGAGCAATCCTGGCAGCATAAGGCAGCACGTTGGGAAACCGACCACGTTCGGCGGCTTCCCCCTGGGTAAACAGTGAATAAACCAGATATTTCTTTCGGGGAGGTATTGAAATAGGCAAAACAGCGGCTTTCTCAATTGTATTCCCAACGAAATTTCCCGCGCTCATAGGAAAAGGGCGCAATGAGGCTATGGT
>DXEA01000027.1 GCA_019115225.1 Candidatus Evtepia faecigallinarum | reverse complement strand
CCGCAAGCGGCCGGGGAGTTTGCGCGCAGGGGGCTGCAACCCCCAATTTTTGAAGCCCAGCGAAGCGGGTTCAAAAATTACTCTGCATAATTGGTAAAGTAGTTCTGGATCACAATGAAGGGGGTACCCTTGTCACCAGAGCCGGAGGTCAGGTCGCACAGGGAGCCCAGCAGGTCGGTGTACTGCCGGGGGGTGGTGCCCTCGGAGCTCATGTCGCCTACCAGATCGGCGCTCTTGCTGCGGATCTCCTTCTGAATGGCCTCCTTCAGTTCCTCGCCGGACAGATCGGCAAAGTCGTTGTCGGCCAGGAACTTCAGCTTCAGCTCATTGGGCTTGCCCGCCAGACCAGCGGTGTAGGCCGGGGAGACCACCGGGTCTGCCAGCTCCCAGATGCCGCCCACGGGGTCCTTGAAGGCGCCGTCGCCATAGACCATGGCCTCCACGTGCAGGCCCCGCTCCTTCAGGATGCGCTGCTGGATGCCGTCCACCACGGGCTGACAATCCCGGGGGAAGAGCTTTAATTTTTCCTCAGTAGCCTTGTTGGAGCCCAGCATGCCGTACTTGTCATGATAGCCGCTGCCGTCCACGGGGGCGGACATCACGTCGGCCAGGGTGTAGACTGTCTTGCCCATGGCCTGCAGCACGTCCCGGGTCTCGTTGCGGGTGTGGATGTCGCAGCAGAGGATCTGGTCACAGAACCCGGCAATGTACCGGCAGTCGTTGGAGAAGAGGAAGGTGGCCTTGGCCCCCTCCTCCTCGATGACCTGGCGATAGAAGTCCAGGTAGTTCACCCCGGTGAAGGGGTGGACGGGGGAGCCGAAGGTCTTGACAAAGTCGGCCTCCTCAAACTCATACACGCCGCTGTAGCGGTTCTTCAAAAAGGCCTGGCGGAGCATGAGGGGGTTGCCCACCTCGTCGTTGGGATAGCTGAAGAGGATGACCACCTCGTCCATGGCCCGGGCGATGCCTTTCAGGCACATGGAGAAGCGGTTCCGGCTTAAAATGGGGAAGACCAGCCCCAGCTTCTTCTGGGGGTACTTGTTGCGGATGTCCTGGGCCACCTGGTCCACGGTGACATAGTTGCCCTGGGCCCGGGCCACCACGGACTCGGTCACGGCGATCACGTCCCGGTCCTGGAGGGAATAGTTGTCTGCTTTCTCGGATGCGTAGACGCTCTGGACCACGATGTCCACAATGTCGTCGCCCTCCCGGATGATGGGGCCTTGGATGCCTCTGGAAATCACACCTGCCATGGTCTTTGTCCTCCAATATGAAAAAGAATAAAAATACGAATGGATGATTACGATAGGATAAGGGTGAAAAACACCGCAACTATTATAACGACTTTGTGGTGGATTGGCAAGAATTTTTTTCCACGGAGTCCTGGGCGGGAATGTGAGTACCGCACTTGCTCTGGGCGGCCCCATCCTGTATAATGACCCCAAATCATCACACAAAGGAGGACCCTGCTTTGCAGAAGATCCAACCCTACAGCGGCTTTGAGCTGGGCCCCATCCGCCCGCCCAGCGAGGCCTACAGCCTGCTGCTGCGCATCAACCGGGGCTGCGGCTGGAACAAGTGCCGCTTCTGTGGCTTTTACCGGGACGTGCCCTTTTCCATCCGCCGGGCGGAGGATGTGAAGAAAGACATTGACCTCATCCGCTTCTGGGTGGATGTGATCCAGGGCAAGCAGCCCCCCCGCCAGGCCAAAGACGAGGGGGACTACGAGGCCCTGTCCATGGCCTACCACTGGGTCCAGAGCGGGATGCGGTCGGTGTTTTTCCAGGACGGCAACAGTTTGCTCATGCCGCCCCAGGAAATGATCGAGGTCTTGGAGTACCTCAACGCCGCCTTCCCGCAGATCCAGCGCATCACCACCTATGCCCGGTCGGACACCATCAACCGCATCGACCCGGCCCGCCTGAAACGCTATGCCGAACTAAAACTCAACCGCTTCCACATCGGCCTGGAGACGGGCAACGATGAAATCTTGAAACTCATGCGGAAGGGGACCACCAAGCAGGCCCAGATCGAGGCGGGCATCAAGGCTATGGCGGCGGGCATCGAGATCAACGAATTCTATATGCCCGGCATGGGCGGCCGGGAGTACGCCCGCCAGAGCGCCCTGGACACCGCCGACGTGATGAATCAGGTGGACCCGGACTTCATCCGCATCCGCTCCATGGCCCTGGCGGAGAACCTGGAGATGTATGAGGACTACGAAAAGGGCATCCTCACCCGGCCCAACGACATTGAGACCGTTGGGGAGATCCGCCTGTTCATTGAAAGCCTCCACGACATCCACAGCTGGGTGGACAGCGACCATATCCTGAACATCCTCCTGGAGCTCAAGGGCCGGATGCCCCAGGACAAGGAGAAGATGCTGGGGCTCATCGACTACTTCCTGGACCTGCCGGAGGAGCAGCAGAACATTTTCCGCTTGGGCCGCCGGTTGGGTCTCATGGGCCAGCTGAGCGATCTGCGCAACCATGTCCTGGTGGACAAGGTCAAGGAGACCATGGACCGCTCCCACATCGACAAGACCAACATCGACGCCGTCTGCGATCACCTCATGATACGAGCGATACCTATCTAAATTTTGAACCCGCTGCGCTGGGCTTCAAAATTTCGGGGGTTGCAGCCCCCTGGCGGGGGCCACTTTGGAACCCGCTTCGCTGGGCTTCCAAAGTGAGAGATTGCAGCCCCCTGCGCGCAAAACCCCGGATGCCGAAGGCATCCGGGGTTTCACACTTGTGGGCTGAGAAGTATGTTTTCCCCGGCGCATGTCCGGGGAAAACATTTATTTGATTTTGTTCCAGCGCCTGCGGGCGCTGGAAGTCTGCGACGCTTTTTTGTGCCCTCCTTTGGGGAGCGGTGGAGAATAGGAAATCTTTTCTGAT
>DXEA01000003.1 GCA_019115225.1 Candidatus Evtepia faecigallinarum | reverse complement strand
GGGTCTCGGGGGAGGAACCTCCTCCCCTGAGCGGGAGTCCAGAGGGCAGAGCCCTCTGGTGCTCTTTCGTCTGGACTTTCTCCAGAGAAAGTCCAGGCCCCCGCGGCAGCGGGCCCCCGGAGGGTGCCACCCTCCACCGGCCTCCCCACCCGGTGGGGACCCGGGCCCACCCGCAGCAGCGGCCCCCCCGGAGGGCATCCTGCCCTCCACACGCCCCCACCCACTGTGGGTGGACCACCACCAACCCACCCCGGCCCCCCAGGGGGCCGCCAAGCAAGAAAGGAATGTTTTACCTATGGATCTGACGCTGTACCCCTTGGGGGAGTATATCCAGCTGCTCCAGAGAAAGAATTTGCAGGTGGAGTTCTCCGGCGCCCCCCTCACCCGGGAGGTGGCCCTGGTCAGCTGCGACTCCCGCCAGGTCACCCCTGGCACCCTCTTCATCTGTAAGGGCGCCCACTTCAAGGTGGACTTCCTCCAGTCGGCCAAGGAGCAGGGGGCCTTTGTCTACCTGTCGGAAAAGCGCTATGACCAGGTGGACCTGCCCTGCATCCTGGTCAGCGATGTCCGCCTGGCCATGGCCCTGCTGGCCGACTTCTACTACAACCACCCCTCCGCCAAGCTGGGGGTGGTGGGCATCACCGGCACCAAGGGCAAGTCCTCCACGGCCTACTATCTGAAATACATCTTCGATGAGTTCCTGGCCGCCAAGGGGCAGGTGCCCAGCGGCGTCATCTCCTCCATCGAGACCTACGACGGGGTGGAGAAGTTCGAGTCCCACCTGACCACCCCCGAGCCCCTGGACTTAGAGCGCCACTTCGCCAACGCGGTGGCCAGCGACATCCGCTACATGACCATGGAGGTCTCCAGCCAGGCCCTGAAGTACGACCGGGTGAAGAACGTGGAGTTCGCCGCCGCCGTCTTTCTGAACATCGGCATGGACCACATCTCTCCCATCGAGCACCCGAACTTTGAGGACTATTTCGCCTCCAAGCTGCGCATCTTCGCCCAGGCCGCCGCCGCCTGCGTGAACCTGGACTGCGACCACGCCGACCGGGTCTTAGAGGCCGCCCGGAAGAGCTGCCCCCGCATCATCACCTTTTCCCAAAAGGACCCCTCGGCCACCATCTTCGGCTCCCAGGTCCACAAGGTGGGGGGAGACATCCTCTTCCGGGTCAAGACCCCCCGCTACAGCCGGGAGTTCCGGCTGACCATGCCGGGCCTGTTCAACGTCCAGAACGCCCTGGCCGCCCTGGCGGTCTGTGAGGCGGTGGGGGTCCCCGAGCAGTACGCCTTTGCGGGCCTGATGAAAGCCCGGGTCCCCGGCCGCATGGAGGTTTATGCCAACGCCGACGAAAAGGTGACGGTCATCGTGGACTACGCCCACAACAAGCTCTCCTTCGAGACCCTCTTCCGGTCCGTGCTGGAGGAGTACCCCGGCCGGCGGATCGTGACGGTCTTTGGCTGCCCCGGCTTCAAGGCCCTGGACCGGCGGAAGGATTTAGGCGAAATCTCCGGCCAGTACTCCGACCTTGTCATCCTCACCGAGGAGGACGCCGGGGAGGAGCCCGTGGAGGATATCTGCAAGGACATCGCCCAGTATGTGGAAAAGGGCAAGAGCGACTACTCCATCGTCCCCGACCGGGGAGAGGCCATCCGCCAGGCGGTGATGGGGTGCGACGTGCCCACGGTGATCCTGCTCACCGGCAAGGGGGCCGAGACCAGGCAGAAGCGGGGCATTGAGTATATCGACTGCCCCTCTGACGTAGACTATGCCAAGGAATACCTGCGGGAGTATGACATCCAGCACGGCATGGACGGCATGAGCAAGGTCCGGGCCCTGCTGGACGTGCTCCCCCTGCTGCGGCGGTATGAGGGGCGGACCATCGTGATCAAATACGGCGGCTCGGCCCTGGACGCTGCCTCCACCGACACCATTTTAGAGGACGCCGCCGCCCTCCAGTCTGTGGGGGTGCGGGTGATCCTGGTCCACGGGGGCGGCAAGGAGATCTCCGGCTTATTGGAAAAGCTGGGGGTAGAGTCCCACTTTGAAAACGGCTACCGGGTCACCGATGAGAACGTGCTGGCTGCCGCCGAGATGGCCCTGTCGGCCCGGGTGAACAAGGCCATTGTGGCCGCCCTGGACCGCATCGGCGCCAAGGCCTGCGGGGTTTCCGGCCGGGACGGCGGGCTCATCACCGCCCGGCAGAAGGACAAGAACCTGGGGCTGGTGGGCACCATCACCAAGGTGGACCCCCGCCTGCTGCGCACCCTGCTGGACGGGGGCTTCCTCCCCGTCGTCTCCCCGGTGGCCCGGGGGGAGGACGGCAGAGCCTTCAACTGCAACGCCGACGACGCCGCCCGGGCCGTGGCCGAGGCGGTGGGGGCGGACAAGCTGGTCTTCCTCACCGACACCGACGGCATCCTGGTGGACAGCCACAACCAGTCCACCCGCATCGCCAAAATGGACGTGGGCCGGGCCAAGGAGCTCATGGACAGCGGCCTGATTGCCGGGGGCATGATCCCCAAGACCCTCAACTGCATCCACGCCGTGGAGCACGGGGTGGGGTCGGTGACCGTCCTGGACGGCCGGATGGAGCACGCCATCCTGCTGGAGTCCATTTCCGAAAAATCCCTCGGCACCACGCTGGAGAAAAAGCGGTAACCGCCGCACACGATACCTGACACCCAGGAGGTCTCTATGGTTCAGATCGAAACCCTGCCCAACGGGGTCCGTCTTGTCACCGAACACATCAATACCGTCCGCTCCGCCGCCCTGGGCATCTGGGTGGGGGGCGGGTCCCGGGAGGAAGGAGACGCCGAGTCCGGGGCGGCCCACTTCATTGAGCACATGCTCTTCAAGGGTACCGCCCACCGCTCCGCCCAGGACATCGCCCGGGAGACCGACGCCATCGGCGGCCAGATGAACGCCTTTACCACCAAGGAGTGTACCTGCTTCTACGGCCGGGTCCTGGACGACCACCTTGACCAGGCCCTGGACATCCTCTTTGACATGGTCTACCACTCCTCCTTCACCCAGGAGGCGGTGGAGACCGAGCGGGGGGTCATCTTTGAGGAGATCGACATGTACGAGGACACCCCCGACGACCTGTGCGCGGAAAAGCTGGCCGCCCAGGTCTTTCAGGGCAACCCCCTGGCCCGGCCCATCTTAGGGGCCAAGGACACCCTGGCAACCATGACCGGGGAGTCCCTGCGGGACTACCACCGCCGCCACTACCAGGGCCACAACACCGTGGTGGCCCTGGCGGGGAGCTTTTCGCCCCAAATCCTGGACGACCTGCGCCGGCGCTTTGCCGTCCTGCCCGCCGGCGCCCCCCGGCCCCTGACCCCGGCGGTGTACACCCCCGGCTTTGTGGCCACGGCCAAGCCCATCGAGCAGAACCATTTGACCCTGGCCTTCCCCGGCCTGGACTACAACTCTCCCCGGCGCTTTGCCCTCCAGCTGCTCTCCTCCATCCTGGGGGGCGGGGTGTCCTCCCGGCTGTTTCAGACGGTGCGGGAGCAGCAGGGGCTGTGCTATTCGGTCTACTCCTACGGGGCGGGCCACGCGGACACCGGCCTGTTCTGCATCTACACCGCCCTGAACCGGGAGACCGAGACCAAGGCTCTGGCCACCATCCGCCAGGTGGTGGACCAGCTGCGCCGGGAGGGCCCCACCGACGAGGAGCTCTCCCGGGCCCGGGAGCAGTCCAAGGCCAACGTGATGATGGGCCTGGAGTCCACCCAGTCCCGGATGAGCCACGCCGGGCGGTCTCTGCTCTTCTCCGGGGAGATCCTCACCCCCGAGCAGATCATCGCCGCCTACGACGCCGTCACCCGAGACGATGTCATCGCCCTGGCCCAGGATATCTTCCGCTGGGACCAGGTCTCCCTGTCCGCCGTGGGCCAGGTGCGCACGGCGGAGGAGTACCGCAGCCTGGTGCTGGGCGGGTGAGCAGAGCGCACAACCGATACAGCCCCCCTCCGTGCGGAGGGGGGCTTTTTTCGGGGGCGGAAAAAGTACCTGACAAGACTTATAAGTAATTATATACTTATAAGTACTTAAAACAAGGGGAGGAATACCCATGAGAAAAGAGGTTCTGGTTTCCGTGGATGGGGACCTGTATGACAAGTTCACCCTGGCCTGCGGCCTCACCGGGGAGGGGGTGGAGCAGGCCCTGGACACCTGCTTTCGCAGCTACATCGCCCGGGCCATAGAGCGGGAGCGGGCCGAGGAGCCGGCGCCCCGGCGGGGCAGGGGCCATGGCGGGGGCCAGGACGACTGGGGGAAGGCCCTCCAGCGCATCCCCCTCTGGGCAAGCAGGCCCAACCAGTACAACCACAAGATCATCCGGGCCTATTTCCTGGCCGAGGAGCGCACCGGCCAGGCCAGCCTGTCGGCCATGGAGGGGCTGTGCAGCAATCCGGAGGACCCCACCTGCTATGTGCCCACCTTCCGCAGCAACTACGCCAGCATGAAGCTGGACAGCGGCAAGTCCCACGGCAAGGTCTTTGAGGACGACGGGGACCGGGTGTGGCTGTGGGAGGAGGTCCGGGACACCCTGCTGGCGTATCGGGACAGCTTTTGCGCCCCCCGGGGGTGATGCCCCCTGCATGGCAGCGGAAAAACAGCCCCCTTGGCCGGAACGGCCAAGGGGGCTTTCCCGGGAAAGGCAGGGGGGTCGACAGGGTTTTCAGGATTTCCCTTCCAAAAAATGGTAAACTATGGATGTTCCAAGAAGGGAGGTAAGAACGATGCCGGTTTTATATCGCCGGGGCCTGCTGGAGACCACCCGGGTGACCATGCTCTCCCCCGGGGACATCTCCCCCAACCCCGACCAGCCCCGCCGCTATTTTGACCCCGAGGGGCTGGCAGAGCTGGCCGACAGCATCCGGGTCCACGGCATCCTCCAGCCCCTGTCCGTGCGCCGGAAGGGGGGCGGAAAGTATGAGCTCATCGCCGGGGAGCGGCGGCTGCGGGCGGCCATCCTGTGCGGGCTGACCCAGGTGCCCTGCCTGGTGCTGGAGGTCTCCCGGGAGAATTCCTGTCTGCTCTCCCTCATTGAAAATCTTCAGCGCCGGGACCTGGACTTCTGGGAGGAGGCCAAGGCCCTGGAGCGCCTGACCACCGTCTATGGCCTGTCCCAGGAGGAGGTGGCCGCCAAGGTGGGCAAGTCCCAGTCGGCAGTGGCCAACAAGCTGCGGCTGCTGAAGCTGCCCCAGGAGGTGCTGAACCTTTTGCGCCAGAACGGCTGCACCGAGCGCCACGGCCGGGCCCTCCTCCGCCTGCCCACCCCGGAGCTCCAGGGGGAGACCGCCCTGCGCCTGGTGCGGGAGGGCTGGACCGTGGCCCGGACGGAACAGGTGGTGGAGGAACTGCTGGGGGACCGGGCCCGGGAGCCCAAGCCCCGGCGGCCCCTGTTCATCCGGGACGTGCGGTTTTTCCTGAACACCCTGGACCACAGCCTCACCGTCATGCGCTCGGCAGGGGTGGACGCCAAATGCCAGCGGGTGGAGGAGGGGGACGACATCCTGCTCACCATCCGTATCCCCAAGGCCAAGGCCCTGGGCCGGCCGCCGGACTGAGCCTGTTTTTCTTGTGGCCCTCCAGCATATCCTTTCCCCTTTGGGCGGATGTTTCACGTGAAACATCCGCCCTTTTTCTCCCTGTTTGCCCCTGCAAATATGGCTTGCAAAAGGGGAAGAATGTGGGTATAATAAAATTCTAAGACCCATTGGCCGCCAAGGGCTTGCGCCCCCGGCGGCCAAGAGAAAGGGCTTTGGGGAAAAAGGAGGAAGAGGACCATGGGGAAGACCATCGCCTTCGTCAATCAAAAGGGCGGGGTGGGCAAGACCACCAGCTGTGTCAATCTGGCCGCCTGTCTCCAGAATGCCGGGGCCAGGGTGCTGGTGTGCGACTTTGACCCCCAGGGCAACGCCACCTCGGGCTTCGGGGTGGACAAGGGAGCGGTCTTTCCCACCATCTACGATGTGCTCATCGCCGGGACGCCGGCGGACCACGCGGTGGTCCACACCAAGTATGTGGACCTGCTGCCCGCCAACAAGGCCCTGGCCGGGGCCACGGTGGAGATGATCGCCATGGACCGGCGGGAATTCCTGCTCAAGCAGGCCCTGGACACGTTTCGGGACCGGTATGACTTCATCCTCATTGACTGCCCCCCTTCCCTGGAGCTGCTCACCCTGAACTGCCTGTGCGCCGCGGACACGGTGCTGGTGCCCGTCCAGTGTGAGTATTACGCCTTGGAGGGACTGAGCGATCTGCTCTCCACCATCCGCATTGTGAAAAGCCGCCTGAACCCCGCCATCGCCCTGGAGGGCCTGCTGCTGACCATGTACGACGGCAGGACCAACCTCTCCCTGCAGGTGGCCGAGGAGGTCAAGCGGCACTTCCCCGGCAAAGTCTTTGCCACCGTCATCCCCCGCAACGTCCGCCTGTCCGAGGCCCCCAGCCACGGCAAGCCGGTGACCGCCTATGACGGCTCCTCCCGGGGGGCGGTGGCTTACAAACGATTGACAGAGGAACTGCTGGCACACAATCCCCTGTCGGGAAAGGAAGGATAACATGGCCTTAGGAAGAGGGCTGGACGCCCTGTTGGGAGATACCTCCCTCCAGGCCCAGACCGGCGGCTCCGTGAACCTCCCCATCGCCCAGGTGGAGCCCGGCCTGAACCAGCCCAGAAAACATTTCGACGAAGAGTCCCTGGCGGAGCTGGCCCAGTCCATCCGCCAGCACGGCATTCTGCAGCCCCTCACCGTCCGCCGCCTGGCCTCTGGCTACTACCAGATCATCGCCGGGGAGCGCCGCTGGCGGGCCGCCCGGATGGCGGGCCTGGAAGAGGTCCCCGCCATCATCATCGAGGCCGACGACCGGAAGGTCATGGAGCTGGGCCTCATCGAAAACCTCCAGCGGGAGGACTTAAACCCCATGGAGGAGGCCGCCGGCTACCGCACCCTCATCCAGGAGTACGGCCTGACCCAGGAGGAGGCCGCCAAGCGGGTGAGCAAATCCCGCCCCGCCGTGGCCAACGCCATGCGCCTGCTGGCCCTGCCCCAGGAGGTCCAGTGGCTGCTGGAGCAAGGCACCCTCTCCGCCGGCCACGGCCGGGCCCTGCTGGCCCTGCCCACGGCAGAGGAGCAGATTGCCTTCGCCGAGGAGATCCGGACGAAAAATTATTCCGTCCGGGAGACCGAGGAGGGCATCCGCCAGCGCCTGCAGGCGAAGGAAGAGTCCCCGGCGGAAAAATCCCCCTCTCCCCTGCGCCTGTATTTCAAGGAGGCCGAGCGCCAGCTCACCGCCGGCCTGGGCCGCCGGGTGACCATCACCCAGGGGAAGAAGAAGGGAAAAATCGCCCTGGAATACTATGACAAAGAGGATTTGGAGGTTCTCATGCAGGCGCTGTCCGCCCTGCCCAGCCACGGAAAGGAGGACGGCACCCCGTGAACCAGGAAGAAAAGACCCCGGAGACCACCGCCCAGGGGGCCCCGGACCAACCCTCCCAGGCCGCTGCCCCGGAGACCCCGCCCCCCAGTGACAGTGAGAACCCCCCGGAGGCCAAGGGGAAGAACCGCAGCCGGCCGGTGAAGGTCTATCTCACCGTCCTCTTCTGCGCGGCCCTGCTGCTGCTGCTCATCTCCTTTGTCATGCAGCAGCGCAACCACATGGCCCTCCAGGACCTGAACGAGGCCATCGAGGGCAGTCAGGAGGCAGCCACCCTCCAGCTGGAAAACCAGCGCCTCCAGTACGACCTTGAGGAGGCCCAGGCGGAGAGGGACAAGCTGGCCCAGCAGCTGGAGGAGACCGAAAAGCAGCTGGAAGCCCTGGAATGGCTGCGCCAGATCGAGTCCGCCGTGCGCACCTCCTACACGGAAGCGGTGGACCTGGTGAACGCCTTTGAGGAGAGCGGCCTGCCGGACAGCCTGCCCACCACCTCCACCGTGGAGGGGGCCCAGTCCCCGGCAGATGTCTACCGGGGCATTTACGCCATGCTCTTCTGACAGGACGGAAACAGAACTTGTTTCACGTGAAACATTGGAAATAACGACGAGGTGATAGAAACCATGCTGGACATCAAACGCATCAAGGAAAACCCCGACCAGGTCAAGGCCGGCCTGCGGGCCAAGGAGGTCAACTGCGACCAGGAGGTGGACCGCATCCTGGCCCTGGACAAGGAGCGCCGGGACATCATCTATGCCACCGAGCAGATGAAGGCCGAGCAGAATAAGGTCTCCAAGACCATCCCCCAGCTGAAAAAGGCCGGGGAGGACACCGCCCCCGTCTTTGCCAAAATGGGTGAGCTGAAAGCCCAGATCGCCGCCAACGATGAGAAGCTGCGCACCGTGGAAAGTGAGTACCGGCAGCTGATGCTCTCCCTGCCCAACCTGCCCGACGACGACCTGAAGCCCGGGGGCAAGGAGAACAATGAGCCCCTGCGCTACTTCGGCCAGCCCCACCAGTTTGACTTTGAACCCAAGCACCATGTGGACCTGTGCACCGACCTGGGCCTCATCGACTACACCCGGGGCGTAAAACTGTCCGGCTCCGGTTTTTGGATGTACACCGGCCTGGGCGCCCGGCTGGAGTGGGCCCTGCTGAACTACTTCATCGACTGCCACATTGCCGACGGCTATGACTTCATCCTGCCGCCCCACATGCTGGAGTACCAGTGCGGCGAAACCGCAGGCCAGTTCCCCAAGTTCGCCGACGAGGTCTATAAGATCCAGAACCCCACCGACGACCGCATCCACTACATGCTCCCCACCGCCGAG
>DXEA01000026.1 GCA_019115225.1 Candidatus Evtepia faecigallinarum | reverse complement strand
TAGGTGGTGTCGATGCCCAGCTGGTTGCACAGGTATTGGAAGGTCTTGGCATAGCAGCCGCACAGCCCCGCGCCGTTTACCATGATGTTGACGATGGAGTTGCTGTCCACCATCTGGTAGTCGGCGTGGTTCACCAGGTAGGTATAGACTGCCAGGGCCTTGTCGTAGTCCGAGCCCTCCTGGGGCAGAGTGGCATAGCAGTCCGCCGCCCACTGGTCGATGTCTGCCTGGGTGGTCTGGCGCTGGGCCTGGTCCATGGTATACACCGGCTGATAGGTCGCCTCCAGGGGGGTGCCAGCCAGGAGGGTGGTCTCGATCTGCCCGGTGCCGGAGAACCAGAAGAGCTCGGGATAGTCCCGGTCGATGGCGTCGATGGCCCGCTGGATCATATCCGTATCGGGATACAGGTCCTCGATGGCCGCCCGCTGCTCCCGCAGACCGGCCAGCAGCTGGTCATAGAGGTAGCGCTCGGGGCCGGTGAGGGTGCTTTTGGCATAGCGGAAGCCGTCGGCCTCCCCCACATAATCCTCGGGGGGAGGGTCCACCTTGCCTACCAGGCCGGACAGGGGGAACTGGCAGCCGGTGAGCAGGGCCAGCAGCAGGGAGACCGCCAGCAGCCGGGGAAGGGTGCGTGCCATGGGCCCTCACCCCTTCCGGGCCAGACAGCGGCGGACCGCCTGGGCGATGGCGG
This sequence comes from Candidatus Evtepia faecigallinarum, assembly GCA_019115225.1. Classification (GTDB taxonomy): domain Bacteria; phylum Bacillota; class Clostridia; order Oscillospirales; family Oscillospiraceae; genus Evtepia; species Evtepia faecigallinarum. The sequence goes on along the minus strand of DXEA01000026.1, from coordinate 1,947 downwards.
CGGCGTTGAGGCCGTAGCGGTCCATGAGGGCTTCCGGGGGACCGCTCTCCCCAAAGGTGTCCCGGACGGCCACGGCCTCCACGGGCACTGGGGCGTGGAGGGCCAGCACCTCCGCCACGGCCCCGAAGAGGCCCCCGGCCAGCTGGTGCTCCTCGGCGGTGACGATGGCTCCGCAGGTGCGGGCGGCGGTGAGGAGGGCCTCCTCGTCCAGGGGCTTGATGGTGTGCAGGTCCACCACCTGCACGTCGATGCCCTGTCCGGCCAGTTCCTCAGCGGCCACCAGGGCCTCATAGACCATGGCCCCGCAGGCAAAGACGGCGCAGTCCTTGCCCGGGCGGACCAGGCGGGCCTTGCCCAGGGTGAAGGGGGTGGTCTCGTCGGTGATCACCGGCACGGCCTCCCGGCCGAAGCGGAAATAGACGGGGCCGTCGATGTCCGCTGCGGCGATGACGGCCTTGCGGGTCTCCTCGCTGTCGCAGGGGGCGAGGACCGTCATGTGGGGGAGGACCCGGGCCAGGGCCATGTCCTCCAGGGCCTGGTGGGTGGCCCCGTCGGGCCCTACGGAGATGCCCGCATGGGCCCCGCCGAAGCGGACTTTCAGGTTGTTGTAGCACACGGTGGTGCGCATCTGGTCAAACGCCCGGCCGGAGAGGAAGACCCCGTAGGTGGACACATAGGGGATCATGCCCCCCAGGGCCAGGCCGGCGGCGGTGCCCACCAGGTCCTGCTCGCTGATGCCCACATTATAGAAATGGTCGGGGTACTGGTCCTTCACCCAGTTGGTGCGGGTGGAGGCGGCCACGTCGGCGTCCAGGACCACAATGTCCTGGCGCTGGGCGCACAGGGCCAGCAGACCCTGGCCGTAGCCGTCCCGCTGGGGGACCCGTTTCACGTTGGTCAGATCCATAACATTCTCCCTTCTCAGACGGACACTTCCGCCAGGGCGGCGGTCAGTTCCTGTTGGTTGGGGGCCTTGCCGTGCCAGGCGGCCTGGTGCTCCATGAAGGAGACCCCCTTGCCCTTGACGGTGTGGGCCAGGATGGCGGTGGGCCTGCCCTTGGTGGAGGCCGCCAGCTGGAAGGCGGCGGCCAGGTCGTCCAGGCTGTGGCCGTCGGCCTCTAAGACGTGCCAGCCAAAGGCCCGGAATTTTTCCGGCAGAGGCTCCACGTTCATGATCTCCCGGGTGGTGCCGTCCAGCTGGACGCCGTTGACGTCCACGATGGCGCAGACGTTGTCCAGGGCGAAGTGGGAGGAAGTCATGGCGGCCTCCCACACCTGGCCCTCCTGGACCTCGCCGTCTCCCAGGAGACAGTAGGTGCGGTAATCCGCCCCCCGCCGTTTGGCGGCCAGAGCTAAGCCGTTGGCGATGGACAGCCCCTGGCCCAGAGAGCCCGAGGAGCAGTCCAGCCCCGGCAGCTTGCTCCTGTGGGGGTGGCCCTGGAGGGGGGAGCCCAGCTGGCGCAGGGTGGGCAGCAGGGCGGGGTCGAAAAAGCCCCGGCGGGCCAGGACGCTGTAGAGGACCGGTGCGGCGTGGCCCTTGGACAGGAGGAACCGGTCCCGGTCCGGGTCGTCGGGCTTGGCGGGGTCCAGGCGCAGCTGGTCAAAATACAGCTCCACCAGAATTTCCACCGCCGAAAGGGAACCGCCGGGGTGGCCGGAGCCGGCGGCGTGGGTCATGCGAAGGATGTCCTGCCGGATCTGCCGGCAGAGGAGAGGAAGGTCGTATGTGGTCATATAAAACACCTCCAGCGTGGATGTCGGTAAGAAAAAGGTACCATAGGCGGCAGGGAATGTCAATCGGCGGCACCGGTCCTCTGCCTTGACAAACGGGGCAAGTTGCCGGATAATAGACAAAACCTGTAACCCCATGGGAGGTGCCCGCTGTGAGACAATGTATGGATTCGGACAATCTGCACCGGCGCTTGAAGAAGATCATCGGTCAGGTCC
>DXEA01000025.1 GCA_019115225.1 Candidatus Evtepia faecigallinarum | reverse complement strand
AGGCACGGCGCAGGGCGGCACGCCGGGGAGACATAAAAACCGCCCGGAGAGTGACTCTCCAGGCGGTTTGGGGGAAAAGGCGTAGTTTAATAAACCACCACGGTGGTGCCGTTGGGGATGTTGTTGTACATCCACCAGATGTCGTCGTTGTACATCCGCAGGCAGCCGTGGCTGATGGGGAAGCCGATGCGGGCGTCATAATACCGGTCAGAGTTCATGGGCCAGTACTGCAGGCGGGAGTGGAAGGCATAGCCCGAGGTGCCGTAGAACCGGACGATGGGCCCGCAGTAGTAGGAGCCATAGTTCCAGGCCGACTGCTTGTAGGAGGTGGTAAAGACCCCCCGGATGGTGGGCGTGGCGTTGGTGCCCGAGCCGCACAGGCAGGTGCGGATGAGCTTCCAGCTGCCCTGGGAGCCCTCAAAAATGTTCACCCGCTGATAGGTCAGGTTCACCCAGACCAGATATTTGCTGGCGCTCTGGTAGCCTTTGAGGTTGACCCAGGCGGTCTTGACCTCCGGGGCGTAGTCGTTGTTCAGGGCCCAGGCCAGGGTGTAGTTGCCGGCGTAGCCGCTGGTGACCATCTTCAGCACGTCTTCGGCGGTCAGGTTGTGATAGTAGAGATAGTCGTAGTTTTCCAGCTGGATGCTCTTGGAGGCGGTGACCTCCTGGGCCCGGCCGTCCTCGGTCGTGTAGGAGAGGACGAATCTGATCTCCGAGGTGAGCTTCATGTCCTCGGTGTAGGTATACTTATAAGAGAGCTTGGGCACGTCGGTCCCCAGCAGGACGGACTGGGTGGAGACCAGCTTGCCATCCACATACCAGCTGGCGGTGCAGGCCTTCCCCGCCTCGGGATACTTGACGTTGGCGGTGACCTCCAGGGTCTGCCCGGCCGGCAGGGGGGAGGGGGCGCTGAGGCTGGCGGTGGCGTGGGCGATGCCGTTGTCGGGGAAGTTCTCCAGTTGGACCTGGGCCTGACCGGAGACCTCCTGCTCCCGGCCGTCCTGGGTGGTGTAGGTCAGGCGGTAGGTGATGGTGCTGGTCTCGGGCATCCCGTAGTAATACTCATAGTTGTAGGACATGGCGGCGGGCTCGCTCTGCCCCAGGGTGAAGGGGCCGGAGGCGACCTCCTTGCCGTCCACATACCAGTAGCCGGTGCACACCTGGCCCTTTTCGGGGGTGTCCACGTCGGCGGTGGCCTCCAGGGTCTGCCCGGCTGCCAGGACCTTGGGCAGGTTTACCTGGATCTCTGCGTCTGCCAGGCCCAGGTCGTCAAAGGTCTCCAGCTCGATCTTGGCCGAGGCGTCCTTGGTAAAGACGTCGCCGTCGTTGTTCTCATACTGCAGGACGAACTTCACCGTGGCGTCCAATTTCAGGTCGTGGGTGTAGTTGGGAGAGAAGTCAGAGACCGGGTCCTCTTCCCCCAGCACGAAGGTGGTCTGCTGCATGAGCTCGCCGTTGAGGTACCACAGGGCGGTGCACACCTTGCCGGCATCCTGCTCCGGCACGTCCAGCTGGGCGGTCACCCGCACCCGGCCGCCGGCGGGGAGCTTGCTGGGGGCCCGCAGCTCGGCCTTGACATCCTTGATGTCATAGCCCGTCCACCGCTCCAGGTTGTTCTTGGCCACGGTGAGGGTGTAGTAGCGGGTGTTCAGCTTCACCTGGTCCACCCGGCCCTTGCCTTTGACGGTGTTGTCCCGGCCGGCCAGCAGGAGGTTTTCCGCCTTGCCGTCCAGGGTGATGACGTTGTCGGTGCCCAGCACGGTGATCTGATCCACGCTGCACCCCTCACGCAGGTTGATGGTGTTGCCGCTGCCGGAGATCACCAAAGACTCCAGGGGGCTGCTCACGGTGACGGTCCGGTCGCTGTCCGTCACCTCCATGGCCTGGGCGGTGCCGGTGAAGGAGACGGTGCCTGTCCCCTCCCCCACTGTCAGGGTACCCAGGGTGTAGCTGGATGTGAGGTCCAGGGCCACATCGCCGCTGCCGGCGGCCAGCACCAGACGGTCGATGGACCCGGTGCCCCCCAGGCTCAGGGAGGAGAGCTGGTCAGAGCAAACGGTCACCGTCTCCGCCGTCACGTCGGTCAGGCTGATGATGCTGGCGGACTGGTCAAACCACAGGTCACCGGCGGTCAGCCCCGACAGGGCGGCATTGCCCGACAAAACCGAGCCTGTCCCCGTGTGGCCGGTGTAGGCCCCGGCGTCCACATACTGGTCCGCCACCCGGTAGAGGATGGTGGCAAACTCTGCCCGGGTCAGGGGGCGGTCCAGCTGGAGCTTGCCGTCGTTGCCGTTGATGACCCCCTGGGCCACCAGGGCCGCTGCGGCCTGGGCGGTGGCTTTGGGCAGGAATTCCGTATCCGGGAACTGCTCCAGCACAGACAGGTCGGGCTGGGCAGGGACCAGCTGGAAGGCGTTGGCAAAGAGCTCAAAGGCATCGCCCCGGGCGATGGGCTCCTCCAGCTTGCCCACGTCGTCCTCATCCAGCAGGCCGGCATAGACCCCCTTGGCCGCGTCCTGGGCATACCAGGCCCCGTCGGGGATCTGGAAGGCGCTGGTGTCTCCCAGGCCGGTCACATGGAGGACCCGGCACAGGATGGTCACCGCCTGGATGGTAGTCAGGCTGCTGTTGGGGGCCATGGTGGTGGCGCTGTTGCCGTTGAGGATGCCGTCCTCATAGGCTTTGCGCAGGGTTTCCTCCGCCCAATGGCCCTTCACGTCGGTCAGGTCCTGAAAGGCGGCGCTCACGGGAGCCGCCAGGCTTATGAGCATGGTTGCAGACAGAAGCAGGGGGACGGTTTTGCGAAGCAATTCTCTCATCAATTCTTCCTCCCTCAGATGGATTCTTCCCCCCTGCCGCGCCGGCGGCCGGAGGGTTATGGTATTGAACTAAGTTTATATGATTTTCCAGGAAAAAGCAACGGGAGAGGAAACATTTTCTTCTCCCAAAGTCTCCCCCCTTCCTCACCGGCCGCCGGCGGATGACCCAATGGCTCACCAATCGCCAAAAGAGTTCAGCCGCTGCCGCCGGGCCTTCCAGTCAGGCAGGAGGGCGGCCAGGGTGGCATAGAAGGCTTTGGAGTGGTCCGGGTGGAGGAAGTGGACCAGCTCATGGCAGACCACATATTCCACACAGGCCAGGGGCGCCCCCACCAGCTGCCGGGCAAAGGTGACCCGGCAGGCCGAGGGTTTGCAGCTGCCCCAGCGGGAGGTCATGGACCGCACTTTGATCTCCGGCAGGGGGACCCCCAAAGGGGCCATGGCCGGCTGGATGCGCCGGCAGAGCTCTGCTGTGACCTCCAGGCAGCGCTTTTGCAAAAAGGCCTCCATGGTTTTGGTACGCAGGGCGGCATCCTGGGGGTCTTTCACCGTCAGCACCAGGCTCCCCCCTCTCTCCTCAACGCCGTTGGGCATCCCCTGGGCCAGGACCACAGAATAGGGCTTGCCCAGCAGGTAGACCACCGCTCCCGGCCCGTAGTCCCCCGGGTCCGGCAGGACAGGCCGGGCGGCAAAGTGGTCCAGTGCGTTGAGGAGAAAGTCCGCCTTGCGCTCCAGGACCGCCTCGATCTCCGCCTTGGGCACCTGCCACCCTGTCGAGACCCCCACAGACCCGTCCGCCCGCACCCGGATGTTGATGTTCCTGACCGCTTTCCGGGTCAGCTCATAGGTCACCACCCGGCCCCGGAGGCAGATGCGCTCCTTCACGCCCGTGCTTCCAGGGTCAGGAAGGCCTTGACCAGGGTGGTCTGGTCACGCCTGATGAGGACGGACAGCAGGCCTTCCTCCTCCTGGCAGCAGACATCCAGTTCTTCCCCCTCCATGCCCTCGTTGACATAGTGGATGTCAAAGTCCCGGATGCGGTGGGCCGCCCAAAAGGAGGCGGGCCGGACATCCAGGAGCAGGCGGATGTAGTTGACGTTGTTCAGGTGGCCGTTCATGTCGGTGTCCATGGCGCGCACCCGATAGCGGTAGACCAGGTCGTCCTCCCCCAGCTTCAGCTTCCGGCGCTGATAGGGCTCTGTGAACACCGGCGGCAGCAGGTCCATGTCCATGGGAAAGGGGGTGGTCTCCACCCGGCGCAGGCTGTGGCCGTCCACGTCGATGGCGCACATCTCCTGCCGGCCCCGGATGAGGGGGGTGCCGTCCAGGGTCTCCAGCAGGAAGTTCAGGTGGACCGCCACGGAAGACACCTTGACGGGAAAGGCTTTCAAGCGCACCCGGTCCATCCAGAAGACGTCCCGGTCATAGCAGAGCTTCGTCCGGGCCACCGCCCACAGCACCCCATGGCTCTTGGCCAGCCGCAGGGCGTCGCACCGGTACTGGTGAAACAGCTCCGTCATCCCGTCCTGCACCAGCAGGGCGGCCTGAAAAACGCCCACTTCACACCGCTGGTCCACATAGGTGGCGGAGACCAGCAGTTCCTTTTCATAAAAATTTTTCAATGGTATTCTCCTCTGCAGGCCCGGCAGAGCATGTGCCGGGCAAGTCCTTGCAACCGCAGCCGCGCTGAGGTATACTTGATTTCATCAGTGGGAGCTCCCCTCCCCCTCAGACAGGAGGCATCCCTATGGGGCAAAACATCACTTACATCCTCCGCTGTGCCGACGGCACCCTGTACACCGGCTGGACCAACGACCTGCCCCGCCGTCTGTTGGCCCACAACACCGGCACCGGCGCCAAATACACCCGGCCCCGGCGGCCGGTGAGCCTGGTATATCAGGAGAGCTTTGACACCAAGCAGGACGCCATGCGCCGGGAGTGGGAGATCAAGCAGCTCACCCGGTCCCAAAAATTACAGCTCATTGCCGGGGGAAGCCGGGAATGAGAAAAACCGCGAGGTGCGCCCTCACGGTTTCTTCTCTGCCTCAGGGGAAGGATCTTCCGGGGCCGGTTCCGAGGTCTGCTCTTGGGTCTCTTCCTCCTCTGCCCCGCCGGCAGCAGGCTGCGGGGGCCGGGCAGGCTTGCGCTGGCTGAGGAAGTGGCGGATGGCCACGATGAAGCAGAGGACCCAGATCTTGGTTCCGAACAGCCACATGCCATCGATCCCCGGCACCAATTTCTCCAGGGCACCGTCCCAAAAGATACTCACCAGCAGGGTGACCCACAGGGTCAGCAGAGAGGCAAAGTAGTTCTTTTTCCGCAAAAACCAGCTCTGCAGCAGGATCACCACGACCCAGATGATCAGCCAAGGCAGGTTTGGGATCAGTTGTTCCATAGACTCCTACGCCTCACTCTCATCAGTTTTCCCCATTGTAGCACATTTCCCTGCCGGCCACAAGGCATCCCCGGCGGATTTTGCCCCCCCGGTTTGCCGGAAAGTTTTTTCCCCATCTTTGCAAAAAGCCCTTTACTTTTCGTGATTTTATGGTATAGTATTGTTTCAGTGCAGCGCGGCCCTCCTGCTGTCTGCTGTGCAAAAAAGAACTATGGGCCTATAGCTCAGCTGGGAGAGCGTACGGTTCGCATCCGTAAGGTCGTCGGTTCGATCCCGATTAGGTCCACCAAAAAGAAAGACACGACATACGTCGTGTCTTTCTTTTTGGGTTCCGCCGCCCGGAAGGGAGGCTCCACCCTTCGGGGATTCAAATGCTCGGGGCAAATAAATTACCCCTCCGCCAGGGTTTTGCCAAGGGCGAAAACCCTGGTACGGCGCAAAAGCGCCGCCCCGCTGTGCGGGGCCCCATTCCGTCCCGGCATCGATACTGCTGCGATGTTCCACACCGCCGTGAACATCCTGTCGTTCGCGGCGGTTTTTCTGTCTGCTGCACAAAAAAAGCAGGAGTCCGTATGGAACTCCTGCGAAAAAAGAGGGCAAATGATGGGGCTTTATAAAACAAGGCTCACACTGAACCAGCCGTCCTTCTGCTCGAAGTGACAAACCGCTCCGTTTCGCTTGCAGAAGGAGGAGATGGACTGAACGCCAATGCCATGCCCCTCCTGCTGGGAGACCGGAAGGCCGCTGCTGTCAAATTGAATGGTATCGGCGCAAGGGTTTGAAATTTTCATCATGACGTTCGGCTCTCCCAAGATGGTGCAGCAGATCTTTCTCTCGTCATGGGGCAGCTTCTCATTGGCGTGTATGGCATTTTCCAGTGCGTTGGCCACCACGATGGCAAGCTCCCCCTCGTCCACCGGCAGGGGGTCGGGCAGGGACACCTTGGCCTCCACCAAAATGCTCTGCCGCTGGGCCTGGTCAAAGTACCAGGAGAACACGGCATCCATGATCAGGGGCCTGCACCAGCGTATTTGCTGCTGTTCATCCAGCCGCTTTTCCGTCACATACAGAAAATCAAGGGCGGCTTTTTCGTCCCCCCTTGCCACCAGCTCGCTTACGGTTTGCAGCACGTGGCGCATGTCATGGCGCTGGATCCGGATGCTCTCCTCCACCTCTCTCACTTTCTGCATCTTCTCTTTCAAGGCAGAGATCTGCACCCGCAGCAGCGCCGTGCTCTGCTTTTCCATTTGAATGCGGAAGTCATGGACCAGGCTTTTCGTCACGGCATGGCGGCAGCTTGTCAGGGAGACTGCCAAGGCGACCATGGTCGTGATGGACAAGTTGATGATGCCGCCCACATTCAGACTTGACCCTGCCAGCCCCATAAATACCACATAGGACAGGCCGTATGCCACAAAGCTGTACTGCATCGGCATCTGGATGAACATGGCGATCCCCAGCACCGCCGTGGTGTAGATGTTGGTCTGTCCCAAGGGGTTCCCCAGCAGATCATAGGCGTTGAGGCACACATTCATGATCAGGATAAAGACCACCATGGTGTACTGCACCACCCATTGCCGCCTGAGGCTGGCTTCCTTCAGCCTCCGCCACAGCAGGGCATACAGGACAGGGACCAGCAGGAGCAGGCAGTACATCACAAAATATATGCGGTTATTCAGCGTCTGCAAGCCGGACGCCGACCAGAACAGCACCCGCACAATGTTAAACAGCTCCACCACAAAAATGATCATGCAAATGACGATCAGGGACACACGGTTTGTATTGAGCATGTTTTCCTGGAACGCAGGCCGGATATGCGGCGGGATGTAAAAAAATTGCTTCACTCTCTCTTTCATCACGTTTCACCTCTTCGCAGCCAGAATTGCAAGGCGGCACCGCCCATGGCGGGTAACCTCCATCGGCCACCCCGATGGGGACGCAGCACATACTCCTTATTTGCGTTCAGTATAACAAAAGCAGAAGGCCATATTGAACTTGCGCGTAAAATATGTAGAAAAATTTGTAAAAATTGCAGCTGCCATTTGGGCCCCTCCGGCACCGGGATTTGCGCCGATTCTTTTCCGCTCAGTGCAGACCGGCCCGGAGAAAAAATCAGATGGCACAGCAGCAAACAGACACAGGAGGAATACGATGTTAAACACCGCAGTCTTTTACTACTTCAGCCCCACAGGGGGCACGAAAAAAGCCGGCGAGCTTCTCTGCCGGGGCCTTGCCGCAGAGGTAATACCGGCAGACCTGGGGGCCCGGGAGGCCGAGGTCAACTCCCTGGAGGGCGACGTGACGGTCTTTGCCGCCCCGGTGTTCGGCGGCAGGATTCCGGCGCTGATGACGAAAAAGCTGCAGCAGCTGGACGGCAGAGGGAAACGGGCCGTGGTCCTGGTGGTCTATGGCAACCGGGCCTATGACGACGCCCTTCTGGAGCTGGCAGACGTGGTGCGGGAACAGGGGTACCAGGTCACAGCCGCCGCCGCGCTGGTGGCCCAGCACTCCATGGTGCCGGAGGTCGGCCGGGGCCGGCCCGATGAGGAGGACGGGCTGCAGATCCGCTCCTTTGCCAAAAAGATCCTGGCAAAGATGGCAGATGAGGACGACTCCCCCGTGGCGGTCCCGGGGAACTTTCCCTACAAGAAGGAGATGGACATCGTGGCCACCCCCCTCTCCCTTCCCGCCTGTACCCAGTGCGGCAGCTGCGCAGAAGCCTGCCCCACCCAGGCCATCCGGCCGGAGGAGGAATCTGTTGTGACAGAAAAGGCACAGTGTATCCTGTGCATGGCCTGCACGGCGGCATGTCCGGCCCAGGCCCGTGTTCTCCCGCCGCCCATGGTGGAAAAGCTCACCCAGATGCTCGCCAGCGTCCGTGACGTGCGCAGCGGGAACGATTTCTTTTTCTAAAAAAACCGCGGTTTCCGCGGAAAACAACAGGACACCGGCAAACCACTGGGGTTGTGCCGGTGTCCTGTTGGTATTTTTTAATGTGTGCCCTGGGCTGCCGGTTCTTTGGCCAGTGCCTCACGCTGGGCAATGGCCTCTGTGACGGCGCGGAGGATGTACTCCTTGCCCAGGCGGGTATCGATGCACAGATCGTAGTGGTCGGCGTTGCCCCAGATGCGGCGGGTGTAATAGCGGTAGTTGTCCGCCCGGCGCTTGTCCGCGCGGGCGATGGACGCCTTGGCCTGGAACTGGGTACACTGCTCCATCTCCATCACCCGCGTCACCCGCTGGGGCAGAGGGGCGTGGAGGAAGAGGGAGAGGCAGTGGGGGTCGTCCCGGAGGATGTAGTCCGAACACCGGCCCACGATGACGCAGCTGCCCTTGGCCGCGCAGGAGAGGATGGCCTCGGACTGGGCCTGGAAGATGTTGTCCTTCGGCGCCTCCTTGTGGGAGGAATAGCCGTACATCTGGCTGACCAGGTCGTAGAGAAAGCTGTTGGTCATGCTCTCCTCCCGCTTGCTCACATAGTCCTCAGAGTAGCCGGTCAAGCCGGCGATGTCCGTGATGATCTCTTTGTCGTAAAAGGCACAGCCCAGCTGGTCGGCCAGATAGCGGCCGATCTCCCGGCCGCCGCTGCCGTACTGGCGGCCGATGGCGATGACCCAGTCCGTCCGGGCCGCCGGGGCGGCGGCAGACGGGGCCGGGGCAGCGGGAGGGCCTTCCAGCAATCCCTTCAGTAAGGGGGCCCGGCGGCCGATGAGCCGGGCGATGAAGCCCACCAGCAGGGCGGCCACGATGGTCCCCTCCCGGACCCCGTCCAGACGGTGGGTGTAGAACAGGGACATCCCCCCGGCAATCACCGTCATGGACACGTCAAAACAGACCTTCGTGGCCCCGAACTCCTTCTTCCAGGTGGAGCTTACCGCCCGCACAAAGGACTCTCCCGGCAGCATGGCCACGTCTGCCGCCACCTCGGTGTACACACCCACCCCCAGGATGGCGCAGCCCAGGAGCAGGAAGAGGAATTTGACCACATACTGCTCCATCACCAGCCCGTCCATCATGGCCATGGTCAGGTCGATAAACCAGCCGAAGAGAATGGAGATGGGGATTTGCAGCGCGTGCTCCAGTTTGAAATTTTCCGCAGGATCAGCAGCTGCAAAAACACCAGCAGCAGGCTGAAGATCACCGTAAAGGTCCCCAGGGTCAGGGGGTAGTTCAGGCTGAGCACATAGGGGATGGAGGAGATGGGCGAGGTGCCCAGATCGGCCTTGGTGATGACGCTCACCCCCAGGGAGTTGACGAACAGGCCCACCAGAAAGACCACATACCGCTTCAGCTTGTTCATCTCTCTGCCCTCCCCTCTTCCTTCTGGGCCATCACGTTGTCATAGAGCTTGGCAAAGGTTTTCAAAAAGTTCTGCCGCTCGTCCTCCGGGATACCGGCAAAGGCCCGCTCCTCCATGAGGGCGAAGGCCTCGGCCACCTGCTGCTGCAGCCCCCGGCCCTTGTCCGTCATAAAAATGTGGCTGGTCCGGCGGTCCCCGTGTAAGCTCCGGCGCTGGATGAATCCCTTTTCCTCCATGCCGTGCAGGACGGTGGTCAGGGAGGCCGGCTCAATGTGGCAGCCTTTGGCGATCTCCTTCTGGCTGGCCCCGTCGTGGTTTCCCAGATAGTCTAGGATCTTGGGCTGGCCGCTGGTCAGGCCGTTTCCCTTCAGGCGCTGAAAGACCTCCCGGCGGAAGGCCGCCTGGTTGGCCATGAGTAAGTAATGAAAGGTTTCTTCCAAAACACCGCTTCCCTTCTCATATAGTTTGTATTCTAATAATTAGCTTTCTAACTTTATCACACTTCCCCACACTTGTAAGGGGGCAAAAACAAGAGAGGGCGGCCCGTGAGGGCCGTCCTCTCCTGTTCTGCAGGGGGCTATTGGGCGGTGCGGTCGATGGTCGCGGCACAGACCTTTTGCAGGGTCAGGCGGTAGACCAGATAGAGCAGCAGGGAGACGCCGATCACCACCGCCAGGCAGGCCAGCAGGCCCGCCCGCTCACTGGCGGTGATGGCCGCCGGCGAACTGTTGGCGTACATCATATAGGCATAGAACCCATAGATGAGCACGGTGCCGATGAGGATGGGCACCTGGAAAACCCGGCTGACCTGGCCCTTCACCGACCGGTAGAGGTAGGTGCGGGGCGCACCCAGGTGGCGCAGGTCGTCATACACCCGCGCGTTGGTCAGGGCGATGGTCATGGAGCGGGTGAAGGCAATGACGATGACGGCGGCAAAGCAGACGATGGCGATGAAGATAAAGAGCATCAAAAAGACCGCCATGGTAGTGACAAAGTCGTTCTGGTCCAGCACCCGGAACTGGGGCATGTAGAGCCAATAGGACCGGAACTCCGACGAGTCGCAGTCGTCGTAATCAATGACCGACAGGCCCCGGGCGCCGGCTTCCTCGGGACTGAACTGGTAGGCTTCCCCCCGCTCCTCGGCCAGGGTGGCACCCACCAGGTCGTAGTAGTCGGCCACCTCCACCTCGGAGCCGGAGCAGCGGATGATCTCGGCAAAGAGGGCCTTGGCAAAGGGATAACTGGCCTCTGCATCGGCCACATTGAAGAACACATACTCCTCCGTCCATTGGTCCGTCAGGCCCTGGGTGATGGCGGCATAGTCCCCGTCGTCCAGGACATAGCTGCCCAGGAGCATGGAATAGCACAACGGCTCTGCCGGGGTCACCCGGAGCTGCTGGCGGGTGACCATGTTGGTGACCACCTGCACGTCTCCCCCGGAGAGATAGCCGCTGCCGCCCTCGTCGTCCAGGACGTTGGCACAGGTGCCGGGGGCGATGTCCACCTGCTGGCCGGTGAGGGTGTTCCAGCTGCTTTCCGAAAAGAACGTGCCGCCGTCCAGCAGTTCTGTGTAGTCTGTGGTATAGGTGGCTCCCATGGGGCCTTCCGTCTCCACCTGGTAGGTCCCGTCGGTGCCCAGAACGGCGGCCTGGGTCTGGGCCCAGGAGGTCATCTCCACCCCGTACTGCGCTGCCATCCGACTGACCTGCTGCTGCTGGGGCAGGTCCTGGTCGCCCCGCCAGTGGTATTCATAGTCCACCGGACGGGCGTCGAAGGAGTAGGCGGTGCTGCTGGCCATCATGGGGGCATAGAAGCTGGCAAAATAGGCCCCTGCCACCAGTATGGTCATCACCAGCATGTTGCGCACCGTCTGCCTGCCCTGGAACTTCATCATGGCCGTGGCGATGAGGTTTTTATAGCCCTTCCGCCGGCCCCAGCCGTTGACCACCGTGTGCAGCAGGATCATGTACAGGCCCACCAGCGCAGGGAGGTAGCACAGGCCATTCACCGCCGAGGGGGCATACCAGTGTAACGTCGTGACGAAAAACGACGGCAGCAGGAGGCCCGCTGTCAGCCCCACTGCCAGCAGCAGCAGGCCCACGGGGGCATACCACTTCTTGACCTCCCGGATGGGCTCGGACTTGTGGGACTCCTGGACGATGTCGATGATGTTGTTCCGGTCCACCGACCGGCCGCCCAGGAAGAAGAGCATGGCGGTGACATAGACCGCAAAGAGGAGGGACAGGCCATAGGACTTAGGGTCAAAGGAGAGGACCATCTCCTGGGAGTCCACCAAAAACAGGCGGAAGAGTTTCCAGATGCCCCAGGCCAGAGGGCCACCCAGCACCCCGCCGGCCACGCAGGAGCCCAGGGCAATGGCCGCCAGGTCCTTGCGCAGCTCCCCCTTGATCTGCCGCCGGGAGGCCCCCAGAGCCAGCAGCACTCCGGTGTCCCGGGACCGCTGGCGGAAGAAGAGGCCGGCTGCGTAGGTGGTGAAGACCACGCACCCCAGCACCGCCAGCACAAAGACCATCATCACCTGTTTCCGGCTGTCCCCGCCCTCGGGCAGGACGGTGAGGATGGTGGGCGAGCGCATCATGCACACATAGGCGGTGATGAGGAGGACCGAGAAAAAGCAGCACCCGGCCAGCAGGGCATACTGGCCCCGATTCTTCCGCCGCAGATGGGCGTACAGCTGAGAAAATGTCTTCATGGCGCTCACTCCTTGCCCATGTCCCGAATGGCGTCCAGGAGCTGGTCCTGGAAGTGACTCCGGTCCTGCTCTCCCCTGGCCAGCACCCGCCAGACCACCCCGTCCCGAAGGATGATGACCCGGTCGCAGAAGGAGGCGGCGAAGGAGTCGTGGGTGACCATGAAGATGGTGGCCTGCAGGGCATCCCTGGCCTGCTCAAAGGAGGCAATGACTGCCCGGCTGGACTTGGAGTCTAAGTTCCCCGTGGGCTCGTCGGCCAGGATGAGCAGGGGGTTGTTGATGAGGGCCCGGGCCACGGCGGTGCGCTGCTTCTCGCCCCCGGAGATCTCCGCCGGGTATTTTCCCGCAATGGCGGCGATGCCGAAAACCTGGCACAGCTGGTCCGCCCGCTCCTCCACGCCCCGGCCCATGGTGCCGCCGATGATGGCGGGCAGGAGGATGTTCTGGCGCACCGTCAGGCCGTCCAGCAGGAGGAAATCCTGAAAGACAAAGCCCAGCTGTCTGTTGCGCACGGCAGCCAGGGAGGTCTCGTCCAGCTTGGCCAGCTGGCGCTGCCCCAGGGTGATCTGGCCGCTGTCGGCGGGGATGTAGCAGGAGATGCAGTTGAGCAGGGTGGTCTTGCCCGAGCCCGAGGGGCCCATCACGGCCACAAATTCTCCCTTGGCCACCTGGAGGGTAACCCCTTTGAGGACTTCATAGGTGGTCTTGCCCACCTGATAGGATTTGTGCAGATCTTGTACGGTCAGCATAAGCGATCCCTTCCTTTCTGTCTCCACCCTATCACCGGGCCATGGGCAGGGCAACCGGCCCTGTCCCCTTCTGCCGGGGGCGTGTCATTTTTGGTGGAAGGCAAGAGCGTGTTGTCAAGTTTGGCGTCTTTGCAGTCAAACTTGGCAAGGTCCCCGGCAATGCCCTGTTGGCGCTGGTCCTCCCCTTGTGGTACAATCGGAACAGAACCGTCCAAAGGAGCGTGATGCCGATGCTGGCCATTGGCCTGTGTGATGACAACTACGATGCCCGCCTGGCCCTCCGGGCCGCCCTGGAGCGTTTATTGGAGACCCAGGGGCAGCGGGCCCGTCTTTTGGAGTTTTCCTCCGGGGAGGGGTTGCTGGGCTGGCTGGACAAGCATCCCGGTGAGCTCAACCTGATCTTTCTGGACATGGAGATGGGAGACTTAAACGGCATGGACACCGCCCGCCGCCTGTGCCAGCGGGACGAGACCCTCCCCCTGGTCTTTGTCACCGGCTATCCCGACCACGTCTTTGAGGGCTATCAGGTGGGGGCCCTGGCCTACCTGCTGAAACCTCCCACCCCCCAGCAGCTGGAGGATGTGCTCACCCGGGCCGCTGCGGCCCTGCTGCGCAGCGAGGACCAGGTCTATCTCTGCCGCCGGGGGGAGATCACCTATCGCATCCCCCGCAAGGACATTTTATATTTTACCTCTGACCGCCGGCAGGTCACCTGCGTGACCAAGGACGCCGACTATACCTTCTACGGCAAGCTGGACCAGGTGGCCCAGGAGCTGGGCGAGGCCTTTGTGCGCATCCATCAGCGGTATCTGGTCAAAGTCCAGGCGGTGGACAGGGTGGCGGGACACCAGGTCTTTGTGGGGGATGCCGCGCTGCCCATCAGCCGCTCCTGCCACGCGGGAGCCATGATCGCCCTGACCCGAGCGGCGCTGGAGGAATAAACCATGGGTCTGTCTCCTCTTGTTGGGCTGTTCTACCATGCACTCTACTACGGCACCCTGCTTCTGAGCAGTTTTTTGCTCTATCGGCTCGCCTCCTCCTTCCTCACGCCCCGTCCCCGGCTTTGGTGGAAGCTCCTGCTGGGGCTCACCCTGGGCGGGTCCTCGGCCATGATCATCTGGGTGGGGGACCCGAACCTCTTTTATACCTTTCCCGTGTTCTTTCTCCTGGTCCTGGTGTCCACCCAGGGGGACTGGGTGGGGCGGCTGGCGGTGACCATCATCTTTTTCTGCCTCATCATGCCCGTCTGTGCCTTTCTGGACACCTATGTGGAGGTCCTCTCCCCCATCACGCACCTCTACTATGATCCCCTGACCCGCCTGATCCGGCCGGCAGTGTTCTCCCTGCTGTATCTCTTCCTCCGCCGGCGGCTGCCCCAGGAGCCGGTCACCCTGCCCCGGCGGCTGTGGACCTTGGTGCTGTGGCTGTCCTTCATGCCCCTGCTGGCCCTGGTGTCGGCGGTGCTGCTGGCCTATCCCCAGTGGGTGTCTCAGGCGGCCTATGCCATGGCCATGCGGCAGGGGTTGGTTCTGCTTCCCTTCTCCTGCATCACGGCGGTGGTCCTGCTTCTGGTCATCCTGGCCCTGGCGGGCCATGAGCAGTTGGAAAAGCAGGTCCACCTGGCCGGGCTCCAGGAGGTCTACTATCAGGGTTTGCAGCGGGAGCAAAGGCAAGTGCGCACCCTCCGCCACGACCTGCGCAACCACATCACGGCGGTCCAGGGCCTGCTGGCCCAGGGAGAGACCGACAAGGCCCTCCGCTACCTGGACCAGCTCACCGCCTCCCCTTCCCTTTCCGGCGGGGGGAAGTTCTGTGACAACGCTGCGGCCAACGTGGTCTTTGCCGCCAAGGCCCAGGAGATGGACCGCCGGGGCCTGCACGGGACCTTTCAGGTCTCCCTGCCCCAGGACCTGCCCATCGGGGACGCGGACCTGTGCGCCCTGCTGGGCAATGCCCTGGACAACGCCATGGAGGCGGCGGAAAAGAGTGCTGAAAAAACCGTCACCGTCCGCTGCCGGGCGGAAAAGGGGCTGTTCATGCTCCGGGTGGAAAACCCCTTGGCGGGAGACGAGCGGGCGGATTGGTCCACCACCAAGAAGGACAAGGCGGCCCACGGTTTCGGCCTGCCGGGGATGCGGGAGATCGCCCGGCGGTACGGGGGCTCTCTGGAGACCCGGGCGGCGGACGGGCAGTTTGAGCTGGTGGTCTGCCTGCCCCTGTAAGCCCCCCTCGCTCTGACACAAAATTTGGGATTTTGCAAAAAATAACTACCCATTTCCCCAAAATCCGTGCTATAATAATTTGTCAATTTTCAAAAGTACCGGAACCAACAGAGGAGGAGATAGTGTATGGCTGACAACAAACGTCCCGATTCCATGGAGCGTATCACCACCCCCGCCCTGGCAGAGGCTTTCATCGCCGAGCAGATCCAGGCGATCCAGGCCCAGGTGGGGGACAAAAAGGTCCTGCTGGCCCTGTCCGGCGGGGTGGATTCCTCGGTGGTGGCTGCCCTGCTGATCAAGGCTGTGGGCAAGCAGCTCACCTGCGTCCACGTCAACCACGGCCTGCTGCGCAAGGGCGAGCCCGAGCAGGTGGTAGAAGTCTTCCGCAACCAGATGGACGCCAACCTGGTCTATGTGGATGCCGTGGACCGCTTTTTGGACAAGCTGGCCGGGGTGGACGACCCCGAGACCAAGCGCAAGATCATCGGCGCGGAGTTCATCCGGGTCTTTGAGGAGGAAGCCCGGAAGCTGGAGGGCATCCAGTTCCTGGCCCAGGGGACCATTTATCCCGACATCCTGGAAAGCGGCCCCGTCAAGGCCCACCACAACGTGGGCGGCCTGCCCGAGGACCTGCAGTTTGAGCTGGTAGAGCCCGTGAAATTCCTCTTCAAGGACGAGGTCCGCGTGGTGGGCAAGGCCCTGGGCCTGCCCGACAGCATGGTCTTCCGTCAGCCCTTCCCCGGCCCCGGCCTGGGGGTGCGCTGCCTGGGCGCCATCACCCGGGACCGGCTGGAGGCCGTGCGGGAGTCCGACGCCATCCTGCGGGAAGAGTTTGCCAAAAACGGCCTGGAGGGCAAGGTGTGGCAGTACTTCACCGTGGTGCCCGACTTCAAGTCCACCGGCATCCGGGACAACGCCCGCACCTTTGACTGGCCGGTGATCATCCGCGCTGTGAACACCGTGGACGCCATGACCGCCACCGTGGAGGATGTCCCCTTCTCCCTACTCCAGCACATCACCGCCCGCATCACCGCCGAGGGGAAGGGGGTCAACCGGGTCCTCTTCGACCTGACGCCGAAGCCCAGCGGGACCATCGAGTGGGAGTGACCTGAGGGGCCCGGAAACCCTTCCTTTTTTCTGGATTTTCAGGAGCTGCCGCAAAAGTGAAAAATTCCCGTCAGACGATATGTCTGACGGGAATTTTTTTATCTGTCTCTCGTTTGTCCCAGGGGGTGCCCCGGATGCTTGCGGTGGTTACAGCTTCTCGAACATCCGCACGGCCATGATCAGGGCCTGCTCCCGGGAGGCGTTGGCGTAGCCGATGGCCTCCTGGGCCGGCGTGACGTTGCGGGGAGAGAAGGTGGTGGGAGAGGTGCCCTTGATGACTTCATTCTTCACCATGAAGTACACGCTGGGCTTGGCAAAGGCGCTGATGTCCCCATCGTCTGCAAAGGGCGTGGTGCCGCTGTAGTCCAGCCGGTACTGGTCATCGGTGGCCAGGGTCCAGCCGGGCAGGTTCAGGGACTTGTAGACCCGGGTGAGCATGGTGGCCAGCTGCTCCCGGTTGATGTCGGTATAGGGGGCAAACTGAGTAGCCGAGACACCGTTGGTGATACCCAGGGCGTAGGCCTTGGCCACCACGTCGGCGCTGGTGTCGGTGAAGGGGGTGGTCAGGGCGCCTGCGTCCAGCTGCTTGCCGCCCATCTGCTCATAGAGCTGGACTGCCACGGCGCAGAACTCCAGGCGGGAGATGTCGTTGGTCAGGTCCTTGTTCTGCAGCTCGGCAGGGATGAGGCGGTTGAAGGTCTCCTGGTTGATGTTATCGCCCATGGCCTCGTCCTCGAACCACTCCGACCAGTTCTCATCCTCCTGGCCATAGGTCATCACTGCCAGGATGGGATAGCCCTTGTTCACCCACTGGGTGTCCTTCTGGAAGGCATTGCCCAGCACGCCGGGCATCTTGTCGCTGCGCAGGACCTGGGTGGTCTTGCCGCCGCAGTAGGTGGGATCAAAGGGGGTGAGGGAGCTGAAGTGGCAGCCGGCGCTGTAGGTGGCGGAGCACAGCTGGTTGTCAAAATAGCAGTTGAAATAGTCGACGCCGCCGGCGTTGCCGGTGACGCCGCCCAGCCGCTGGGCGCCCTTGTGGATGGTCACATTCACCGGGCAGGCCGCGTAGCAGTTTTCCACCCGGCAGTCGCCCAGGCCGATCAGACCGCCCAGATAGACGTTGTGGGTGGATTTGGTGCAGGTGACATCGGCGCTCACGGTGCCGGTGCTGTAGCAGTTGCGGATCAGGCCGCCGGGCTGGGCATTGCCGATCAGGCCGCCGATCCCCACATAGTTGTTGTTCTCGATGGTCAGGCCGGTAAAGTCACAGGTGGAAAAACACTCCTCCACGGTGCCGAAGGTCGTGCCCACCAGACTGCCCAGATAGAATCCGGAGCCGCTGGAGCTCAGGTCGCCGGTCACCCGGCCGCTGATGCCCACGGCACGGACGGTGCCGCCGGAGCCCACCACGCCGAAGAAACCGGACACGCGGATGTCGTAACGGTTGCCGTTGGACTGGGTAATTCGCATCTCGGAGCTGATGCTGTCGATGCACAGGTTGGAGACCAGGTGGCCGCAGCCGTCAAAGGTGCCGGTATAGCCGGTCTTGGTCAGGCCGATGGGCTCCCAGCTCTGGCCGCCCAGGTCGATGTCTGCCACCAGCTTGGCGCACAGGCCGGTATTCCCGTCATTGACCTGGTCACGGAACCGGGCCAGCTGCTCCGCTGTGCCGATGAGGTAGGGGTCGTTGCGGGTGCCGGAGCCGCCGGCGTAGTCCGCTGCCCCGGCAGGGATGGCCAGGGACAGGGTCAGGGTGACCGCCATGACCAGAGCCAGGGCGGCGCTGCAAAGTCTCTTTCTCATCTTGCTTCCTCCTTACACAAGGCACTTCGTGCCAATATAGGTAAAGTATAGCACTTCCCTGCTCCATTTACCACATTTTCTCCAAAAATTTTTCAGAAAAATGCACCGCCTGTGGCCAAAAAGCCAAGGCGGTGCAGGGGGGTCAGAAGAGACTCATCTGACTGGTCTCGGGCATGGAGCCCAGGGCGCCGGCCGCCCACAGCTGCTCCACATGGGTCTTGGAGACCTTGGGGCAGGCGGCCAGCAGCTCCTCCTGGGAGACAAAGGTCCGGCCCTGGCGGTTCTCCACGATGGAGATGGCCGCCGTCTCCCCCAGACCGGGCAGGGCGGTGAAGGGGGGGATGAGGGTGCCGCTGTCGGCGTCCATGAGGAACTTGGTGGCGTCGGAGCGGTAGAGGTCCATGGGGGCAAACCGGAAGCCCCGGAGATAGAACTCATAACAGACCTCCAGGGTGACCAGCATGTCCTCCTCCACGGCAGCCGCGTCCTTGTCCTTGGCCTCGATCTCCTTCATCTTCTGCTTGCAGACCTCCATACCCTGGCACATACAGGTGGCGTCGATGGCCTTGGCCCGGATGGAGAAGTAGGCCGCGTAAAAGGCCAGGGGCCGGTGGACCTTGAACCAGGCGATGCGGAAGGCCATCATGACATAGGCCACCGCGTGGGCCTTGGGGAAGAGGTAGCCGATCTTGGCCAGGGAGTCGATGTACCAGTCGGGGACGTTGGCCGCGTGCATGGCGTCCTCCCAGCCGTCCTGGAAGCCGCCCTTTTTCACCTTCCCCTTCCGCACGGCCTCCATGATGTCAAAGGCCATCTTGGGCTCCACCCCCTGCTCCATGAGATAGAGCATGATATCGTCCCGGCAGCCCACGGTGGAGTCGACGGTGGCGGTACCGGAGACGATGAGGTCCCGGGCATTGCCCAGCCACACATCGGTGCCGTGGGAGAAGCCCGACAGGCGGATGAGGGTATTGAAACGCTCCGGCTGGGTGTCACAGAGCATCTGGCGGGTGAACTTGGTGTTGAACTCCGGAACGGCCACGGCGCCGGTGGGCCCCAGGATGGGGTCGTTCTTGTAGCCCAGGGGGGCGGAGTTGGTGAAAATGGTCATGGTGTCCTTGTCGTCCAGGGGGATCTGCTGGGCGTTGACCCCGGTCAGGTCCTCCATCATGCGGATCATGGTGGGGTCGTCGTGGCCCAGCATGTCCAGCTTCAGGAGGTTGTCCTCCATCTTGTGGTAGTCAAAATGGGTGGTGATGATGTCGGTGCCCGTGTCGTCGGCGGGGTGCTGGACGGGGCAGAAGTCATAGATCTCCCGGTCCTGGGGGATGACCACCATGCCGCCGGGGTGCTGGCCGGTGGTCCGGCGGACCCCGGTGCAGCCCAGGGCCAGGCGGTTTTCCTCGGCCTTGGTCACCTGGATGCCCCGGGCGGCCAGGTATTTCTTCACATAGCCATAGGCGGTCTTTTCCGCCACGGTGCCGATGGTACCTGCCCGGAAGACGTGGCCCTCGCCGAAGAGCTCGAAGGTATATTTGTGGGCGTTGGCCTGGTATTCGCCGGAAAAGTTCAGGTCGATGTCGGGGACCTTTTTGCCGCCGTAGCCCAGGAAGGTCTCAAAGGGAATGTTAAAGCCGTCCTTGACGTACTGGGTGCCGCAGACGGGGCAGACCCCGTCTGGCATGTCCGCCCCGCAGCCGTACCCCTCCCCTGCCGCAAAGTCCGCATGTTTGCAGTTGGGGCAGCGGTAGTGGGGGGGCAGGGAGTTGACCTCCGTGATCCCCGACAGGAAGGCCACGATGGAAGAGCCCACCGAGCCCCGGGAGCCCACCAGGTAGCCGTGCTCCAGGGAGTTCTGCACCAGCTTCTGGGCGGACATATAGATCACGTCGTACTTGCGCTCAATGATGCCGGGCAGCTCCAGCTCAATGCGGTCCTTGACGATCTGGGGCGGGTCCTCTCCGTAGAGCTCGTGGGCCTTGCCCCAGACCAGGTTGTACAGCTCCTCGGCGGAGTTCTCCAGCTTGGGGGCAAACAGGCCGTCGGGCAGGGGTTTGACTTCCTCGCACCAGGAGGCCACCAGGTTGGTGTTGGTGACCACCACCTCGTAGGCCTTCTTCTCCCCCAAATAGGCAAACTCCTCCAGCATCTCCTGGGTGGTGCGGAAATACAGGGGGTTGGGGGAGTCGGCGTCGTCAAAGCCCTTGGTGTCCAGGAGCACATGGCGGTAGGCCTCGTCCTCGGGGTCCAGGAAGTGGACATCGCCGGTGGCGCAGACGGGCTTGTTCAGCGCCTCGCCCAGGCGGACCACGGTGCGGTTCCACTCCCGGATCTGTTCCAAATCCCTGGCGATGGTTTTCCCGCTTTTGTCCGGGCGGAGCATGAAGGCGTTGTTGGACAGGGGCTGGATCTCCAGGTAGTCGTACCAGGAGGCGATGCGGCACAGCTCCTCCCAGTCCTTGCCCCGGATGATGGCCTGATAGAGCTCCCCCGCCTCGCAGGCGGAGCCCAGGATGAGGCCCTCCCGGTTGTTGTTGATCTCGCTTTTGGGCATGATAGGGAAGCGCTTGAAATACTCCAGGTGGGACAGGGAGATGAGTTTATACAGGTTGCGCAGGCCGGTCTGGTTTTTGGCCAGCACGATCAGGTGCTTGGGCATCCGCCGGGCCTTGCCCAGGGCGTGGTTGCGGGCCAGGATGGGGTTGATCTGCTGCAAGGTCTGGGCCCCCCGGTCCCGGAGCATCTGGATGAAGGGGACCAGCATATAGCCCACCATGGCCGCGTCGTCCGAGGCACGGTGGTGGTTGAAGTCGGGCAGGTTCAGGTGGCGGCAGACGATGTCCAGCTTATATTTTCCCAACTCGGGCAGCAGGCTCTGGGCCAGGGGGAGGGTGTCCAGAAAGGTGGGATGGAAGTCGATGCCGTATCTCTCGCACCCGTTGCGCAGGAAGCTGATGTCGAACTCGGCATTGTGGGCGGCCAGGGGGCGGCCGTCTGCAAAGGCCAGAAAGGCGCGGATGGCCTCCTCCTGGCTGGGGGCCCCCGCCAGCATCTCATCGGTGATGCCCGTGAGCTGGACAATGTTGGGGGCCAGGCGCCGCTGGGGGTCCACAAAGGTCTGGAAACGCTCCTTGATCTCGCCCCCCTCCAGGACCACGGCGCCAATTTCGGTGATCACATCGCCGGTCTTGCTCAGGCCGGTGGTCTCCAGGTCGAAGCAGACGATGGCCCCGTCCAGATCCTGCTCCTGGTCGCCGCGGACGGTGAGGCGGTCGTCCACGTTGTTGATGTAATAGGCCTCCGTGCCCAGCAGGACCTTCAGCTTGCCCTTGCCGGCGCTCCAGGCGTCGGGGAAGGACTGGGCCACGCCGTGGTCAGTGATGGCGATGGCGGGGTGGCCCCAGGAGATGGCCCGTTTCACCGCGTCCTTGGTGTCGGTGAGGGCGTCCATGAGGGACATCTTGGTGTGCAGGTGGAGCTCCACCCGCTTTTCCGGGGCCTCGTCCTTCTTGACGGATTTCTCCGCCGTCTCGATGGTAAAGGGCTCCAGGACCATGTCGTTGTCGAAGCGGTTCAGGTTCAGCCGGCCGGCAATTTTTAAGTGCATCCCCACCTTCACGCTGTCGACGATGGGGTCGCCCTCCTCCTTGGGCATGAACTTGTTGATCCGGATGGAGCTGGTGTAGTCGGTGACGTCAAAGCTGATGACCCAGGCGTTGCGCTTTTTCAGCTCCCGGTGCTCCACGGCGAACACGTCGCCCTCCACCACCACCACGCCCATGTCCAGCTCCAGGGTGTTCATGGGCCGGGGGACCTTTTTGATCTGGCGGCTGCCATAGATGCGCTTGGCGGAAAAGCCGCTGGCCTCTTTGGTGGCCTGCTGGGCCCGCTTCATGGCCTGCTGGCGCATCTGCTCCGTCTGGCGGAAGAGGCGCTCCTGTTCGGAAAGACCTTCCTCCTCAGACTGGGCGGGCTCCGCCGGGGCGGCGGGAGACCCGGCCTGGGGAGCGGACGACTCATCCGGCACAGAGGTTTCCACCGGGGCAGGGGTGGCCTGCTCTGCCGGCAGGGGGGGCTCCTCCGCCGGGGCCGGGGGGGGAGCTGCCTGGGGAGCTTCCCCCGGGGCAGAAGGGACTTCCTCGGGGGCAGGGGCCTCCGGACAGGAAGGGAGGAAGGTCACGCTGGACAGACCGTAAATCCGGGCCAGATCCTTCTCGATCTGGCCCAGCAGGGCGGGGTCCGGACGCTGGGGGCAGAGAAGCTGTGCCTCAATGGTGCGCGCGTGGCTGTTGAGTACCGCAGCAGTCACGAGCCATCCCTGCACAGCCTGGGCCAGGGCAGGGTCCGGATGATATTGAAAAAACATCTCCAAAAACGGCAGGTGTTTCTCTGGCATAGTCAGGCTTCCTTTCTTTGGGTGTGTCGGCGCTTCTAGGGAGAAGGTCACGGCAGCTGGTGGATGAGGGCCATGAGCTCGTCCACCAGGGCCTCCTGGGGCACCTGCTTGACCACTTGCCCGTGCCGGAACAGCAGGCCCTTGCCATTGCCGCCGGCAATGCCCACATCGGCGGCGGCGGCCTCGCCGGGGCCGTTGACGGGGCAGCCCATCACCGCCACGGTGATGGGTTTGGTCACCTCTTTCAGGCGCTCCTCCACCGCCTGGGCCAGGGGGATCAGGTCAATCCTGGTCCGCCCGCAGGTGGGGCAGGCGATGAGGTCGGGGCCCTCCCGGCGCAGGCCGATGGCCTTGAGGATGTCCCGGGCGGCGTAGATCTCCTCCACCGGGTCGGCGGTGAGGGTCACCCGGAGGGTATCCCCGATGCCCAGGGCCAGCAGGCCGCCGATGCCGGCGGCGGATTTCAGGGTACCCATGCGGGTGGTGCCCGCCTCGGTGACCCCCAGGTGGAGGGGGTAGTCCGACTGCTGGTGCATGAGCTGATAGGCCCCCATGGTGATGGGGACCGAAGAGGATTTGAGAGAGATGCAGATGTCGTCAAAATCATAGCGGTTGAGCAGGGCGATGTGGCCAAAGGCCGAGTCCACCAGTGCCTGGGGGGTCACCCCGCCGTACTTGGCCAGCAGGGGTTTTTCCAACGAGCCCCCGTTGACCCCGATGCGGATGGGGATGTTTTTCCGGGCACAGGCCTGGGCCACCGCCTTCACCCGGTCCTCTCCGCCGATGTTGCCGGGGTTGATGCGGACCTTGTCCGCGCCCGCCTCGATGCACTCCAGGGCCAGGCGGTAGTCAAAGTGGATGTCCACCACCAGGGGCAGGTCGATCTGCTCCCTGATCTTCCCCACCGCCCTGGCCGCGGCCATATCGGGCACGGCCACCCGGACGATCTGGCAGCCGGCGGCGGCCAGACGGCGGATCTGGGCCACCGTGGCCTCCACGTCGTGGGTGGGGGTATTGGTCATAGACTGGATGGTCACCGGGGCGCCGCCCCCCACGGGCACGCCCCCCACCAGGATCTGCTTGGTCATCGTTATTTCACCAACTTCCAAATGTCACTGAAGGTCACCACCACCATCAGCAGGATGAGGAGGGAAAAGCCCACCCCGTGAATCCACGCCTCGTATTTGGGCGGAATCTTTTTTCCAAAAAAGAGGAACCACAGCTCCCCCACGATCAGCAGGAAAATCCGGCCCCCGTCCAGGGCGGGGATGGGCAGCAGGTTCATGATGGCCAGGTTCACGGCGATGAGGGCGATGAGATAGCACACGTTCTGCAGGCCGGCAGCGATGCTGCCCCCCTGGCTGCCCACTTCGCCCACATAGGAGACGATGCCCACAGGGCCGGACATGTCATTCAGACCCACCTGGCCGCTGACCAGCATCACCAGCCCCGACCAGACCGCTTTGGCAAAGTACCAGCAGGTGTACCAGCTCTGCTCCAGCAGGCCGGTGAAGCTGGGCTCCTCCACCGTGAAATAGATGCCGTACATGGTCACCGTCTGGCCGTCCACGGTGTACTCCCGCATGGTCAGGGGCAGGTCGTCCAGGACCACCTTCTCCCCTTCCCGCTCCACCACCAGGTCCATGGTCTGGCTGCCGGCGGCAGCGTTCAGTTGCGCGGTCAGCTCAGAATAGATGTGGACCTTGTGGCCGTTGACGGACAGGATGCGGTCCCCCGGCAGCAGGCCCTCCTGGCCGGCGCAGGGAAAGCCGTCCATGAAATCCCGGATCACCGGCACGGTGTAGCCGCCGGAGGAGGCAAAGAGAATGGCTACGAGAACAAACCCGGCCACGAAGTTCATCACGGACCCGGCGGCCAAAATGATGACCTTGCGCCAGGGGGATTTGCTGGAAAAAGACCGGGGGTTGCCCGTCTCCTCGTCCTCCCCTTCCATGGCGCAGTAGCCCCCCACCGGGAAGGCCCGGAGGGAGTATTTGGTCTCCCCCCTCTGGCGGGAGAAGATGGCCGGGCCCATGCCGATGGCAAACTCATTGACCTGGACGCCCAGGAGCTTGGCGGTGAGGAAATGCCCGCCCTCATGGACGGCGATCAGCAGTCCAAAGAGAAGGATGCCGACGATGATATAAAGAACCAACTGTGTCACCTCGGAAAAAATGTGTTGCTCAAAGCAGCGGTTTTCTTATCCCCAAACGGGCGTAAGCAATACAAGTATTCCCTCTGTCTCTCGGTCTCTTTCTCTCCTAACTCCGGGCTGCCGCTCCTTCCGCTGCTGCACGGGCGGCGCGGTCTGCTGCATAGATGGCCTCCAGGGTCAGCTGTTCTGCCCGGGGCACCCTGTCCAGGGCGGCTTCCACCACCCTGGGAATGTCCAGAAAGCCGATCTCTTCGTTCAGGAACCGGGCCACCGCCACCTCGTTGGCGCCGTTGAGGATGGCCGGGGCCGTGCCCCCCTCCTTGGCGGCCCGGATGGCCAGGGCCAGGCAGGGGAAGGTCTCCAGGTCCGGGGAGAAGAAGGTCAGCTTGCCGGCGGTCATCAGGTCCAGGGGGTCTGCGGGGCCCGGCGTCCGGTCCGGCCAGGACAGGGCGTACTGGATGGGCAGGCGCATATCCGGCGCCCCCAGCTGGGCGATGACGCTGTTGTCACAATATTCCACCGCCGAGTGAAGTATGCTCTCCCGGTGGACCAGGATCTGGATCTTCTCCGGGGGGACGGAGAAGAGGGACATGGCCTCCAGAAGCTCTAAGCCCTTGTTCATCAGGGTGGCCGAGTCGATGGTCACCTTGGCCCCCATGGACCAGTTGGGATGCTTCAGTGCCTTGGCAGGGGTGACTGCCGCCAGCTCCTCCCGGCTCCAGCCAAAGAAGGGGCCGCCGGAGGCGGTGAGCAGGATGCGTTTTAATTCCCTGCCGTGGCTGCCCTGAAGGCTTTGAAAAATGGCCGAGTGCTCCGAGTCCACCGGCACGATCTCGGCCCCCTTCTCCTTGGCCAGGGCCATGACCAGGGGGCCGGCACAGACCAGGGTCTCCTTGTTGGCCAGGGCGATGCGCTTGCCGGTGTCGATGGCCGCTAAGGTGGGGGCAAGACCGGCGATGCCCACCAGGGCGGTGACCGCCGTGTCCGCCTGGGGCAGGCGGGCGGCGGCCAGAACCCCCTCCTCGCCCCCCAGTACCTGCACGTCGGTGTCTGCCAGACGGGACGCCAAAGCAGCGGCTGCGGTGGGGTCCGCTGCCGCTGCCAGGATGGGGTGGAAGGTACGCACCTGCTGCTCCAGCAGGTCGATGTTGTGGTGGGCGGTGAGGGCTGCCACCCGGTGGCCGCAGGAGGCGGCCACCTCCAAGGTCTGGGTGCCGATGGAGCCGGTGGAGCCCAAAATGCTCAGCGTTCTCATGCTCCGCCGCCCCCCTTGCTGAAGGCAGGCAGCCAGAGGATGAGCAGCTCCATGAGGGGCGCGCAGAAGATCACGCTGTCAAAGCGGTCCAGCACGCCGCCGTGGCCGGGGAGGACCCGGCCGAAATCCTTGATCTTGCGGGTGCGCTTGATGTAGGAAAAGGCAAGATCGCCCACCTCAGTCATCACGCCGCCCAGGATGCCATAAACGGCCAGGAAGTAGAAGTTGACCTCCACCTGGGTGATCAGGCGCATGACCATGCCGTAGAGGATGGCGATGACTACGCCCACCACCAGGCCGCCGATGGACCCCTCCACCGTCTTTTTCGGGGAGAGCTTGGGGGCCAGCTGACGATTGCCCAGGAACATGCCCACCAGCATGGCCCCGGCATCCACCACGAAGGGGATGAGGATGGGCAGGAAGATGTAGCTGGTGCGCAGCTCCAGGGCCCCCACCCGGACCACCGAGGACAGGCAGTAGGAGATGGTACAGGCGAAGAAGAACCCCGCCCCTACCCGGTCGATCTTCACCCGGAGGTTGCTCAAAAAGCCCTCCACAAAGATGAGCACCAGGTAGACCAGGAACACCAGCAGCCCCCACTGATGGGGCTGGCCGAAATAGACCCAGAAGGGAATGGCCAGGGCCACCGCCGCCGTGTACAGAGCGATGCGGGGGTGGTTCATGCCGATGGCATGGAGGGCCTCATAGGTCCCCACCGCCGACAGCACGCCGATGAGGGCCGGGGTGAAGGGGGCCGGCAGGACATACAGGACCAGCAGGATCACAGGGATGCCCACGCAGGCCACCAAAATCCGTTTTTTCACGTTACACGCCTCCAAATCTGCGCTGGCGGCGCTGGAAATCCGCCAAGGCCTCGTCCAGCACCCCAGGGCTGAAGTCCGGCCAGAGCACATCGGTAAAATAGAACTCGGCATACGCCGCCTGCCAGGGCAGGAAGTTGGACAGCCGCAGCTCGCCGCTGGGCCGGATGATGAGATCGGGGTCGGGGACCCCCCGGCTGTCCAGATAGCGGGAGAAGACCTCATCGGTCAGCTCCTCCACCTGCTGCCGGCCGGCCAGGACATCCCGGGCCCAGCTCTTGGCCGCCCGCAGGATCTCATCCCGCCCGCCGTAGTTCAGGCAGACGTTGATCTGATACTTGGCCCCTGCCACGCCCTGTCCGGTCTCCTCGGTTTCCAGACACAGCTGGCGCAGCTCGGGGGTCAGGGCCGCCAGGTCGCCGAAAAACTTGATGCGGAACCCGTCCCGCTCCATCTTCTCCAAGGCCTCTGCCAAATACTTGCGCAGCAGGTCCATGATAGCGGAAACCTCCTCCACCGGACGTTTCCAGTTCTCAGTGGAGAAGGCATACACGGTCAGATACGGGATGCCAAGATCCCGGCACCGATAGGCGATGGTGCGGAAGGTCTCCGCCCCGGCGGCGTGGCCGGCGGTACGGGGCAGGCCGCGCTTTTTGGCCCAGCGGCCGTTGCCGTCCATGATAATGGCCACATGCCGGGGCAGGCGGGACGGATCCAGCCCCTCCCCTGCCGCCGGCTTGGGTTTTTTATGCCAGAACGCCATAGGCTTTCCTTACACGGCCATGAGTTCGGCTTCCTTCTTGGCAGTCAGGTCGTCGATCTCCTTGCAGCGTTTGTCGGTGAGCTTCTGCAGGGCCTCTTCCAGCTCCTTCAGGTCGTCCTCGGTGATCTCGGCCTTCTTCTTCATGGCCTTGAACTTTTCCATGGCGTCCCGGCGGATGTTGCGGATGGCCACCTTGCCGCCCTCGCCATACTTTCTCACCTGCTTGGTCAGCTCTTTCCGGCGCTCCTCGGTCAGCTGGGGGAAGACCAGGCGGATGACCTTGCCGTCGTTCTGGGGGTTGATGCCCAGTTCGGAGGTGAGCAGGGCCTTTTCCACCGCCTTGAGCAGGGTGCCGTCCCAGGGCTGGATGACCAGGGTGCGGGCATCGGGGGTGGAGATGGAGGCCACCTGATGGATGGGGGTCTCGGTGCCGTAGTATTCCACGGTGATCTTATCCAGCACCGCGGCGTTGGCACGGCCGGCCCGGACGCCGGCGAAGTCGCTCATGACCACGTCGATGGTCTTTTGCATTTTCACGTCGTAGGCTTCATACATTTCCTTCATGACTTTGTCTCCTCCTCTACAATGGTGCCGATTCTCTCTCCCATCACCGCCCGCAGGATGTTTGCCGGGTCTGCCAGGGCAAAGACCATCACGGGGATGTGGTTGTCCATGGCCAGGGAAGTGGCCGTCAGGTCCATGACCTGCAGGCGCTGGGCCAGGACGCGGTCATAACTGATGGCGTCGTACTTCACGGCGCCGGGATCTTTCTTGGGGTCGGCGCTGTAGACCCCGTCGATGTTTTTGGCCAGCAGGATCATATCCGCCTGGATCTCCGCCGCCCGCAGGACGGCGGCAGTGTCTGTGGAGAAATAGGGGTTGCCGGTGCCGCCGGCGAAAATCACCACCGTTCCCTGGCGCAGATACCGGTCGGCAGCGGGCCGGGCGCAGACCTCGCCCACCGGCCCCATGGGGATGGACGTGAGCACCCGGGCGGGCTGGCCCACCTGCTCCAGCACATCCTGCAGAGCCAGGCTGTTGATGACGGTGGCCAGCATGCCCATCTGGTCGGCCCGGGTGCGCTCCATGTTGCCGCCCCCGTCCTTCACGCCCCGCCAGAAGTTGCCGCCGCCCACCACCAGGCCCACCTGGACCCCATGGCTGACGCAGTCCTTGACCACCTGGCAGACCTGACGGGCAAAGGCAAAGTCGATGCCCCTGCCGGCCTGGCCGGCCAGGGCTTCTCCGCTGATCTTCAGCAAAACACGCTGATACTTTGGTTGCTCCATAGGTAACCTCCCCTGCCCCGCCTTTGGCAAAGGCGGGGCCCGTTTCCGGCCGGGCTGCCGGCGTAGGACTGCCGGCAGCATGGCAGTATCTTGTTCGTATTTTACTATAACTCTCTGCGTTTGCATAGAGGGTTTCCCCATTTTTTTGAAAAAAGCCCCCCTTCTTTCCCCCTCCCGCCTGGGTTCTGATGGGATTTTTGCGGAAAAAGTTGCACCGGAAACCACTTGCGTGGATTCTCACAAGTCTTGTGAAGTATGACCTGTCTATTTTCGTCGCCTTTTTGAGGGGCGGCCATTGACTTTCCCAGAGCAGTTTCCTAAAATGAGTCCGTTCTTCGGAACATGCGGACCAGGAGCGGACCTGGACGGCAACGTGCGCGCCCTTTTGCTCTCTCCACATTTTTACCTCTTCCTGTTACGACAGGCGCTCACGGGTTTTCCTCTGCCGCCGCGGCCCAGACCCCAGGCCTATGGGTCCGCTCCCGCGGCCTTTTCCGGCTCCCCCGTCGGAAGGGCCGCTTTTTTCATTTTCTTTCGGAAGGAGGTGACAGCGATGTCCTCTCTCACCCTGGACCAGGCTGCCCGGCAGCTGCTGGACTGCTATGAGGGCTGGTTTGACATTTCTCCCTGTCCCGACCAGGCCCCCCTGGTGGCCCGGATGGATTTTCACGCCAAGTCCAGCCAGTATGTCCTGTCCAAAAAGGCCGTGCTGTGGGAGGCAGAGAGCCATGAGTATGTCTACCTCTTTCAGATGCCCCACCTGACCCTGGAGACCTATCGGGCCTGCGAGGACCTGGTCTACCGGGAGGGTATGGCCCGCATCCAGCCCGGACCGGGCCACATGTATACCTATCTCACCGCCCTCTTCCTCTGCCAGAGCTGCGATGACCAGGCCCGCAGGGCTTTGAAGGCCTGCCGCCGGCACCGGAGCTTCCGGCTGGCCTATTGGGGATGGATGGATATGCACACCGGTCTGGCGGAGTTGGAGCGGGAGCGGGTCACCGCCAACTTCAGCGGAAGAAAATCGGCAAAAAACCTGGCCCACGCCCTGTTCCGTCCCGCAGCCCGGTCCGGGCTGCGGCCCTGATCTCTGAACACAGGGAGAACAAGAGAAAAGAAAGGAGACCTGTTTTTCCATGAACGCAGCACTCTTCCTCATCGGCGGCGTCGTCGTGCTGCTGCTGGGCTACCTCTTCTATGGCAGATGGCTGGCCAAGCAGTGGGGCATCGACGACGGCCGCACCACCCCCGCCCACGAGCTGGAGGACGGCAAGGACTACTGTCCCGCCAAGGCCCCCGTGCTCATGGGCCACCATTTTTCCTCCATCGCCGGGGCCGGCCCCATCAACGGGCCCATCCAGGCCGCCGTCTTTGGCTGGGTACCGGTGATGCTGTGGGTCCTCATCGGCGGTATCTTCTTCGGCGGTGTCCACGACTTCGGCGCCCTGTTTGCCTCCATCCGGCACAAGGGTGAGTCCATCGGCGAGGTCATCTCCGACGCCATCGGCAGCCGGGCCAAAAAGCTCTTTATCATCTTTGCCTACCTCACCCTCATCCTGGTGGTGGCGGCCTTTGCCTCCATCGTGGCCAACACCTTCAACGCCACCTATGACGCCAGCGGTGCGGTGGACCTGGCGGCCTCGGCGGCCAATGCCTCCACGGCCATCATCTCCATCCTCTTCATCCTCATGGCCATCCTCTTTGGCTTCTTTGTCTATCGCCGCAATGCTCCCCTGCCCCTGGCCACCATCATCGGGGTCATCGGCATCATTGTGTGTATGGCCATCGGCCTGCACTGGCACCCCCTGTATCTGAGCAGCACCGCCTGGATGATCTTTGTGGGTGTCTACATCGCCGTGGCCTCGGTGACTCCCGTCTGGATTCTGCTCCAGCCCCGGGACTACCTGAGCTCCTTCCTCCTCTACGGCATGATGATCCTGGCGGTGATCGGCATTCTGGGCTGTCACCCCACCCTGGAGATGCCCGCCTTCACCGGCTTTATGGATACCCTGGCCCCCACGGGGACCTCTCTGGGCGCCCTCTTCCCTGCCCTGTTCGTCACCATCGCCTGCGGCGCCGTGTCCGGCTTCCACTCCCTGGTGGCCTCGGGCACCACGGCCAAGCAGCTCAACCGGGAGCGGGACGCCAAGCCCATCGCCTACGGCGGCATGCTCATTGAGTGCGGCCTGGCCCTGATCTCCGTGTGTACCGTGGGCTACATCTGGACCCAGTACGCCGACGGCACCACCGTCACCCCCACGGTGGTCTTTGCCACGGGCCTGGCCTCCATGTTCTCCAACGTCTTCGGGCAGGCCACCTATGACGTGGTCTACTCCATGCTCATCCTGGCGGTCTCCGCCTTCTGCCTGACCTCTCTGGACACCGCCACCCGGCTGGCCCGGTATATGCTCCAGGAGTTCTTTACCCCCTCCGGCCAGAGCCGGCAGTCCCTGACCGGCTGGCGCAAGACCGTCACCAACCCCCTGGTGGCCACCCTCATCACCGTGGTGCTGGGCATCGCGCTGGGCCTGACGGGGTATTCCAAGATCTGGTCCCTCTTCGGCGCGGCCAACCAGCTGCTGGCCGCCCTGGGCCTGCTGGCCGTGTGCTGCTGGCTGGGGAAGATCGGGCGGAACAACAAGATGTTCTATCTTCCCATGTTCTTCATGCTCCTGGTCACCCTCACCTCCCTCATCATCACCATCTACGGCCAGATCCAGGGCATCCTGGGCGGGGTGGATGTGGCCTGGTGCTGGGTGCGCGGGATCATCGCCATCCTGCTGGTCATTCTGTCCATCGTGCTGGTGGTGGAGGGGGTTCGCGCCCTGTCCCACCAGAAACAGGACCGGGCCAGCGCATGATCGCTTTCCCCCGAAACGGTCTCGGCGGCTTTTGCCGCCGGGGCCGTTTTTTTCGTCAAAGGGCTTTGGCGATCTCCGTCAGAAACACCAGGAAAGG
>DXEA01000210.1 GCA_019115225.1 Candidatus Evtepia faecigallinarum | reverse complement strand
CACCACCACGGTCTTATCCATCTTGTCCGAAACCACCAGGCCGACTCTGGTCTTACGGGAAGAAGTTCTGTTCTCAGGCATGATTCCGTTCCTCCTTACTGGCCAGCGAGCTGCTGCTCACGGATGATGGTCTTGACTCTGGCAATGTCGCGCTTCACTTCGGTGATGCGGACAGGGTTTTCCAGCTGATTGGTGGCATGCTGGAGACGGAGCTGGAAAAGGTCCTTCTTCAGCTCGGTCAGCTTCTTTTCCAGATCAGCGGAAGACATCTTGCGTACTTCATTTGCCTTCATCATGCTTCACCACCATTCTCGCTCTCAGGGGCCGTTTCTTCTTTGGTCACGATCTTGGTCTTGATGGGCAGCTTGTGGCTGGCCAGACGCAGAGCCTCACGGGCGACCTCTTCGGACACGCCGGCGATCTCGAACATGACTCGGCCGGGCTTGACCACGGCCACCCAGTACTCGGGGGAACCCTTACCGGAACCCATGCGGGTCTCGGCGGGCTTCTCGGTGATGGGCTTGTCGGGGAAGATCTTGATCCAGACCTTACCGCCGCGCTTGGTGTAACGGGTCATGGCCACACGGGCGGCCTCGATCTGGTTGCTGGTGATCCATGCCGGCTCCAGGGCCTGCAGACCAAACTCACCGTAGGTGACGGTGTTGCCGCGGGTGGCCTTGCCCTTCAGGCGGCCACGGTGGACGCGGCGGTATTTGACTCTCTTGGGCAGCAGCATTAGGCTTTGCCTCCTTCCTTGGGAGCAGATCCGCCGGCTGCGGGCCGGGGACCACGGTTGTTGTTATAACCACCCTGCGGACGGTTGCCATAGCCGGGCTTGCGGTCGCGGTTGTAGCCGCCGCCTCTGCCGTCACGGCGGCGAGGACGATCGGGGCGTTCCTTGAAGTTCTTGGTGTCCAGGGTGCGGGGGGTGGTGCGCAGGGTCTGGCTGAGGACCTCGCCCTTGTAGATCCAGACCTTGATGCCGATGCGGCCGTAGGTGGTGGCAGCCTCAGCAAAGCCATAGTCGATGTCGGCGCGGATGGTCTGCAGGGGGATGGTGCCGTCGTGATAGCACTCGCTGCGGGCGATCTCGGCGCCGCCCAGACGGCCGGAGCACATGACCTTGATGCCCCGGGCGCCCATGCGCATGGCGCGGCCCATGCAGTTCTTCATGGCCCGGCGGAAGGAGATGCGCTTCTCCAGCTGCTGGGCAATGTTCTCGGCCACCAGCTGCGCGTCGGTGTCGGGGGTCTTGACCTCCACGATGTTCAGGGCAACGGGCTTGCCCAGCTTCTTCTCCAGCTCCAGGCGCAGGCGCTCGATCTCGGTGCCGCCCTTGCCGATGACCACGCCCGGACGGGCGCAGTGGAGGTAGATCTTGATCTTGGCGTTGTCACGCTCGATCTCAATCTTGGGGATGCCGGCGGAGTACAGGGTCTTCTTCAGATATTTCCGCAGGTTGTAGTCCTCGACCACCAGGTCGCCCACTTTTTCGTTGCGGGCGTACCAGCGGGAATCCCAGTCCTTAATGACACCCACGCGCAGGCCGTGGGGATTTACTTTCTGTCCCATATTCTGCCTCCTCCCTTTATTCCTTCTCCGCCACGGTCAGGGTGACGTGAGAGGTTCTCTTATTGATGCGATAGGCACGGCCCTGGGCGCGGGGCATGATGCGCTTGATGATGGGGCCGGGGGTCGCAAAGATCTCGGCCACGTACAGCTTCTCGGGGTCCATCTTGTGGTTGTTCTCCGCGTTGGCTGCCGCGCTCTTGAGCAGCTTGAGCAGGGGCTCGGAGGCTGCCTTGGGGGTGGTCAGCAGGATGCCGGTGGCCTGGGCCAGGCTTTTCCCGCGGATCAGGTCCGCGACGATCTTCACCTTACGGGGAGAGATGCGCAGATATTTTGCGTGAGCTTTTGCTACCATTGTTCTCTCTCCTCCTTACTTACCAGTCTTGCTGCCGGCGTGGCCGCGGAAGGTGCGGGTGGGAGCGAACTCACCCAGCTTGTGGCCGACCATGTCCTCGGTGACATAGACGGGCACGTGCTTGCGGCCATCGTGCACGGCGATGGTGTGGCCGACGAAGGCGGGGAAGATGGTGGAGGATCTGCTCCAGGTCTTGAGCACCTTCTTGTCGCCAGACTCATTCATTTCCTTGACCCGCTTAAGAAGCTCGGGAGCGCAAAACGGGCCTTTCTTGATGCTTCTGCTCATAGTTTACCTGTCTCCTCCTTACTTCGCGTTGCGGCGCTTGACAATGAACTTGTCGGTGCGGTTCTTCTTCTTCCGGGTCTTGTAACCCATAGCCGGCTTGCCCCAGGGAGTGACAGGGCCGGGACGGCCGACAGGAGACTTGCCTTCGCCGCCGCCGTGGGGGTGGTCATTGGGGTTCATGACGGAGCCACGGACGGTGGGTCTCCAGCCCATGTGACGCTTCCGGCCGGCCTTACCGATGGAGATGTTCTCGTGGTCGATGTTGCCCACCTGGCCGATGGAGGCCTTGCAGTTGAGACGCACGATACGCACCTCGCCGGAGGGCATACGGATCTGGGCCTGGTCACCCTCCTTGGCCATCAGCTGAGCGGAGGTACCGGCGGAACGGACCAGCTGGCCGCCCTTGCCGGGATACAGCTCAATGTTGTGGATGATGGTACCGGTGGGGATGTTGGCCAGGGGCAGGCAGTTGCCGGGCTTGATGTCAGCGCCGGTGGAGGAGAGGACCTGGTCGCCGGCCTTCAGGCCAACGGGAGCCAGGATGTATCTCTTCTCGCCGTCCTCATACTGGACCAGGGCGATGTTGGCGGAGCGGTTGGGGTCGTACTCCAGACGCAGCACGGTGGCGGGCATATCCATCTTGTCGCGCTTGAAGTCGATGATACGATACTTGCGCTTGTTGCCGCCGCCGCGATGACGCACGGTGATGCGGCCATAGCTGTTGCGGCCTGCGTGCTTCTTGAGGGTCTCGGTCAGGCTGCGCTCCGGCTTGGCCTTTTTATCGATGCCCTCGAACGCGGAGACCGTCATATTACGGCGGGCAGGCGTTGTGGGCTTGTAGCTCTTAATAGCCATAGTGCATGTACCTCCTTATGCCATTCCCTCGAAGAACTCGATGGACTTGGAATCGTCAGACAGGGTAACCACTGCCTTCTTCCAGCTGGGGCGGCGGCCGGCGGGATACCGTCCGGTGCGCTTGAGCTTACCGGTCACACGCAGGGTGTTGACCTTGACGACCTTCACGCCGAAAACCTCTTCCACGGCCTTGGCGATCTCGATCTTGGTGGCGTCCTTGGCCACCTCGAAGACGTACTTCTTCAGCTCGGTATCGGCCATGGACTGCTCGGTGATCACAGGGCGTCTGATGATGTCGTATGCTGTCTTCATGCGAACACCTCCTCGATGATAGCCAGCGCCTTCTGGTCGATGACCAGCTTCTCGGCGTTGACGATGTCGTAGACGCTGAGGATCTTGGCGGTGGTGGTGGAGACACCGGGGATGTTCCGTGCGGACTTGTAGACGTTCTCGTTGACCTCGGGGGTGACGAAGATGGTCTTGCCGGCGCTCACAGCGTCCAGGAAGGCCTGGATGCTCTTGGTCTTGATGGCGTCCAGAGCCAGGTTATCCACCACCAGCAGGTCGCCGGAGGCGGCCTTGGCGGAGAGGGCGGACTTGAGGGCCAGCCGCTTCACCTTGCGGTTGATGCGATAGCTGTAATCTCTGGGCTTGGGGGCGAAGACGATACCGCCGTGGGTCCACTGGGGCGCACGGGTGCTGCCCTGGCGGGCATGGCCGGTACCTTTCTGTCTCCAGGGCTTTTTGCCGCCGCCGGACACTTCGGCGCGGGTCAGGGCGCTCTGGGTACCCTGACGGCAATTTGCCAGGTGGTTGACCACGACGGCATGGACGGCGGGCTCATTGGGTTC
Source organism: Candidatus Evtepia faecigallinarum (assembly GCA_019115225.1). Lineage (GTDB taxonomy): Bacteria > Bacillota > Clostridia > Oscillospirales > Oscillospiraceae > Evtepia > Evtepia faecigallinarum. Next base: position 7,505 of record DXEA01000210.1, on the reverse strand, counting down.
TACGCCGAAAACGCCCTCGGAGAGTTCCACCTCGCCGACCTGCTGGCCGGCCATATTATAGACATTTGCTTTAGGCATTGCTCAAACTCTCCTTTCCTTACCGGTTTCTGGCGGATGCCTTCTGGGGGTTGGCACGGGCCGAAGCCTTCTGCGGGTTGACGCTGGTGCCGGCCTCGCCCTTCTTCTCGCGCAGGGTCTTGACCGTAGACTTCAGATAGACGATGCCGCCCTTGGGGCCAGGGACTGCGCCGCAGACAGCGATGAGGTTGAACTCGGGGTCCACACTCACCACGTCCAGGTTCTGCACGGTGACCTGCTCGGCACCCATGTGACCGGCGCCGATCTTGCCCTTGAAGATCCGGGAGGGATCGGTACCGGAACCCATGGAACCGGCGTGACGGTGGACAGGGCCGCCGCCGTGGGTCATCCGGCCGCGGCCGGCGTTCCAGCGCTTGATGACGCCCTGGAAACCTTTACCCTTGCTGATGCCGGTCACGTCGATGTGATCGCCTTTGGCGAAGGTGTCTGCCTTGATTTCGTCGCCCACGTTCAGTTCGGCCGCATTCTTGAGCTTGAACTCCTTGAGCACCTTCTTCATGGGCACGCCAGCCTTCTTCAGGTGACCCTGCTGGGGCTGGGTGAGCTTCCGTTCCTCCACGTCCTGGAAGCCCAGCTGCACGGCGTTGTAGCCGTCTTTCTCCTCGGTCTTCTTCTGCACCACGACGCAGGGACCTGCTTCGATGACAGTGACCGGGATGACCTTACCGGCTTCGTCGAAGATCTGGGACATGCCGATCTTTCTGCCGATGATGGCCTTCTCCATATTGGTTTTCCTCCTTCAAAGGTTATTGGTTGGCAAACTTGACCATTGGGCTGTCATTGGTTTGTCAACATGACCCGCCTGTCTCACGATAAGGCGACAGGCAGCGGGTACACATAGTAAAATAGGTGTCGGGGGGCGATCAGAGCTTGATCTCGATCTCCACACCGGCGGGCAGGTCCAGGCTCATCAGCGCTTCCACAGTCTTGGGATTGGGGTTGTTGATGTCGATCAGACGCTTGTGGGTGCGGCGCTCGAACTGCTCCCGGCTGTCCTTGTACTTGTGGACGGCGCGCAGGATGGTCACGACCTCCTTCTTGGTGGGCAGGGGGATGGGACCGGAGACGGTGGAACCGTTTCTCTTGGCGGTCTCCACGATCTTTTCGGCGCTCTGATCGATGAGCTGATGGTCATAGGCCTTCAGGCGGATGCGAATCATTTCATTCTGTGCCATGTTGCTGTGTTCCTCCTAAAAAACATACGAAGTGTCAATGTCTTTGCCACGCTTCGTACGGGTGGGGATTCCGGTACACTTAACCGTGCGTATCACTCCCTAAGCATGAAGAAAACCGGCATAGTGCGCCGGCTTTTTCCTCTTCTGTCACGGCGATATACGCCATGCAGCAGATTCCCCAGCCGCCCGATTCACGGACATACTCCGCGGAAGTTACCGGCTTGCGCCGCAATCTCCCGCATCATCGCAGACTGCGCCCATTCAGGCGCTCATCTATAGTACTACAAAACCCACAGCTTGTCAACCATTTTTTGCAAAAGAAGTCCTTCATGGATCCCACAAAAAACACCCCTCTTCCGCCCCCCTTCCTCATGAAAAAAGCCCACGCCGGAGCGGGGGCTTTTCCCTTCAGTTCAGGTCGATGGCGTCGCCGCCGACACTCACCCGGTTTTCCGGGGCAGCCTGGCAGCAAAGCTCCCGCAGATGCACCAGGTAGGGGTCCCGGCTCTTGCGGTTTTCCAGCTCAGGCAGGCCGTAGTCCCGGCCGATCATCTCATACTTGCTCCGGCCCAGGTCGTGGTAGGGCAGGAGGTTAATTTCCGGGTGTCCCGCAAGGCCCGCGGCAAACCGGGCCGCTGCCCCGACCTCCTCCTCCCCGTCGTTGTAGCCGGGGATCAGGGGCAGGCGGAGGATGACCTTCCCGCCCCGCTTGGGCAGTTCTTCGCACAGGCGGGCGATGTTTGCCAGGATGGGCCCGTTGGGCACCCCTGTCCCCTCTTCGTGGCGGCGGCTGTCCATGTGTTTGATGTCCACGAAAACCGTGTGGCAGTACTGGGCCACCGCCCACAGGTGCTCCCAGGGGGCATAGGCCGAGGTCTCCAGGCAGGTGTTGATGTAGTTGGCCCGGCACAGGCGGAGAGTCTCCGCCGCTGCCTCCCACTGGACCAGCGCCTCTCCCCCGGACAGGGTCACCCCGCCGCCCCCTTTGCGATAAAAGGCGGCGTCCTTGGCGGCCTCCCGGTAGAGTTCATAGGGGGTGTAGGTCTGGCCGCTGATGGTCCGGGCGCCGCCGGGGCAGACGGGCACGCAGGCCCCGCAGGTCTTGCAAGCGGCAAAGTCCACCGTGATCTTCTCCCCCGGCACCAGGGCGTTGGCCTGCTCCGGGCACACGGGCACGCACTGGCCGCAGCCGGTACATTTGGCCGGGTTCACCGCCAGCTGGGGGGACCCCGAAAGGCCAAAGGGATTGCTGCACCACCGGCAGCGCAGGGGACATCCCTTGAAAAAGAGGATGGTGCGGATGCCCGGCCCGTCGGTGCTGCGGAACCGCCCGATATCAAAGAGCACCGCTGTCTTTTCTCCCATAAAACCACCCTTCCTTGCTTCTGATAACGCACGAAGGGGCCAGAGGCCCCTTCGTGGGAGGAGATTATCCTGCCTTCCCTGCCCCGCACACGGGCAGGGCTTTTCTTAAAAGGTATGCTCGGTACGGTTGATGATGTCGTCCTGGACCCGTTCTGCAATGTCCGTCCAGTAGACGCTGTAGCCCGCCACCCGGACCATCAGGGTGGGGTAGTTCTCCGGGTGGGCCTTGGCGTCGATGAGGGTCTCCTTGTTGATGGTGTTGAACTGCACATGGTACACCCCATAGTCGTTGAGCATGGTGCGCACCAGGTTGGTGAAGTTCCGCATCCCCGCTTCCTTATAGACCGGGGGCACATAGGTGGCCTCTGGACAGTCCAGGGGCAGATCGCGAATGGTGGTCATAGCAATGCTCCTTTCCAAAAAACGTTACGCCTTCTCCATCAGCTCCGACTGGCTGATCCACATGTTCAGCAGGGTGCCGTTGGTGTAGGCCGGGAAATCCAGTTTGCCATAGCTCCGGGCGGCGGCGGTAGGGCCGTGGGTGTCCGCCTGCTGGGTGGCGGACATGGTGTCCGACAGAGGCATCCCCGCCAGACGGCCGTTGGGGGTGGCCCCGGTCATGGCCCCGTAGCCCACGTTGGATTGGACCATCTGCACCGCCGCGTCGCAGTAGTGGCCCCGGTACATCTTCAGGACCATGGTGCAGTCGGCGAACCACTTCCACAGGTCGGCGGCGATCTCGTCGGCGAAGTCGTCGTCGTTGCCGTACTTGGGGGCGGCCTGGAGCTTCCTTCTCAGCTCGTCATAGCCCTTGAAATTGTTCATGCAGGCGTCCCGGACCTCCGAAAGGGTGGCAGCCTTGTCCTCATAGACCACCTTCTTGATGGCGGCCACGGAGTCCACCATGGTGCCGAAGCCGCACATGTTCATGGTGGGGCCCACGTTGACCTTGGCGCCGCCGGCGGTGGCGTCCTTGGCCTTCTCCAGGGCGCCCTCCAGGAGGACGGTGAAGGTGGGCAGGTTGAACTGCTCGGCCAGCAGCTTTTCACAGATGAGCAGGTTGGCGTGGGCCTCGTCGATGGCGTACTTCACCTGGGCCTTCACGGCGGCGTAGAACTCGTCAAAGGTCTGGAAGGAGGCCGGGTCGCCGCTTTCAAAGGTGAGGAGCTTGCCGGCAAACATGTTGTCCGACTCCACGGGCATCACCCCGTTGGTCACTGCCATGAGGGCGGCCCCCGCCACGTTGATGATCCCCGAGTCCGTGTGGCCGTATTGCAGGCCCTCCGCCCCGGGCTCCACGCAGCCGATGGGGGAGCCATACTTTAAGATGTCCTTCCGGGTGTAGTTGGAATAGCCGTCCAGGCCCCCGGCCCGGTGCTCCAGCATGGAATACAGACCCTCGCAGTTGAAGAAGGAGGGGTGGCCCATGCCCTCGGCGGCCAGCTCGCAAGCTTCGTAGAGCAGGGCGTCCGGGGTCTTCTGGTGGAGCATCAGGCTCACCGCCGGGGAGGTGGTCTTGGCATACCGCATGGCCCGCAGGCAGAGGTAGGACAGCTCGTTGGAGGCATCCTTGCCGTTCTCGTCCAGGCCACCCACGTCCAGGTGGGGATAGCGGTAATAGCCGCCGAAGATGTATGCCATCTGGGTGGACTGGAACCAGACGTTGGAGGTCACCCGCACATAGAGCTCCTCAATGAGCTCCATGGCCTTCTCGGGGGTGAGGATTCCCTTTTCAATGTCTGCTTTATAATAAGGATACATGTACTGGTCAAACCGCCCCCAGGTGATGGAGGGACCGGCCCCCTCTACAAAGAGGAAGAAGCACACGGCCCAGGCGGTCTCGCAGGCGTCGTGGAAGGAGGTGGCAGGCCCCCAGGGCACCCGCTTCATCATGGCGGCCATGTCCTCCAGTTCCTTCTTGCGCACCGGGTCCTGCTCGGCGGCGGCCTTGCGGGCGCAGGCGGCGGACAGGCGCTCGCCCCAGTCCCGGATGGCCTCCAGAACCTCGATAATGCCCGTATAGAAGATGCGCTTGTCGATGGAGGCCGGGTCATTGGGGTCCAGGGCAGCCAGGAGGTCCTTGGCCTTCTCGTAGTACTTCACAAAGCCGTGCCGGATCACGTCCGTCCAGGCGGGGATGAAGTGGGAGCCGTTGGCGCACAGGTAGTTGGACACGTCAGACACGCCGCCGAACTGGCCCCGGTTCCACTCCTCCTTGCTCACATAGTGGCCCCATTGGACCGCCATGGTCTTGTCCTTCCAATAGGGCAGCAGCTCCTCTTCCAGCTCCTTGTAATCCTCGTCGGTGATCTCAAAGGGATCATAGGTCCGGTCCCGCAGGTTGGGCAGGTCCTCTGCCAGCCAGTGGGCGTGGAGCTCGATGGCGAAGTTGGCCCCCCGGATGCGCTTGGTGGGCCAGCCCACCAGCTGCTCATAGTCGTAGACGTTGTCGCTGAGGGTGCGGTAAACCTCGGCGGAGGCTTTGTAGCGGCGCATGAGGCTGGGCATCCCCTCGGTCTCCTTATAAACCTTGGTGTAGGCTCTGGCCCGGGTGATGTCCACGTTGGGCCGGTTGGAGTGGAGCATCCCGTTTAACTCCTGGATGCGCTTGGTGCTGCCCACCTTGGCAACGGTGCCCGCGCGCAGCTCATTGCCCAACGCGGCGCCGGCGGTGGCGGTGGTGTGGTTGGCCATAGTCAGTTCTCCCTTCTCACATAGTCAGGCGGGCGGCGCCCTCAGTCGATGGTCCCCTGGGCCACCCAGTCCATGATCTGGTCATAGTCGTGGCCGAAGAGGAGGGTGGCGTCATAGTCCTTCTGCATCTGCTGGATCTTTTTCAGGTTGTCAAAGAATTCGTCAGTGGTCTTGTTGATGGTGCCGCCGGGGGGCGTGGCCTTCTCGTAGCTCTCGGCGGTGTACAGTGCGTCGCTGGTGGTGAGGATGGTACCGTGGTGCTCGGTCTTCAAAAGCATCCCGATGACCCCCGGGGTGTGGGCCTCCTGGAGGAAGAGGGTCAGGTCGTCGGCCAGCTGGGTGTCCTGGTTGATGGTCTGGAAGCGGATGCCCTCCACGTCGAACAGGGTGCGGATATAGGCCCCGCCGTTGCCGGTCATGACGCTCCAATAGGCGTTCTTCAGGTCGGCCTCGGACACCAGCACCTTCTCGATGGCCTTGGTGCCCACAAAGTGCTTCAGGCCGCCGGCGTGGTCGAAGTGGAGGTGGGAGAGGATGATCAGGTCGATGTCCTCCGGCGTGAGCCCCTTGGCGGCCAGGGCCTGCTTGATGTTCACCATCTCGGTGATGGGATAGTCGTGGAGCATTTCGGGGGTGTACACCTGGGAGAAATCCTCACAGTTGCCCGTGTCGTAGAGGATGTTGCCCAGGGTGGGGTGCTGGATGAGCAGGGCCACAGCGGGCGAGAGGACCATCTCATTGTGGTCCGGGCAGTCCACTAAGCGGAATTTGGGAAACTCCATTTTTCCCAGGTACAGTACGCTGATCTTCAGTCCCATGGCGATCGTCTCCTTACCGTTCTCTTCATACTCTCTCCGCCGGGGCGGAGGGGGATCTTTCTCCTTTTATTGAACCGTTTCCCCACCAGAAAATCAATGCCCAGAACCCCATAGACCCATTCCTTTTTTGCATGGATCGTGGTATACTAACGGAAAAAAGGGGGCATTGCCATGAACATTGACCATCTGCGCTACTTCCTGGTCCTTTCCCAGGAGATGCACTACAGCCGGGCCGCCCAGCGGCTGAACATCTCCCAGTCGGGGCTGAGCCACGCCATGGCGGCCCTGGAGCAGGAGCTGGGGGTGCCCCTGTTCCAAAAAAGCGGCCGGGGAATCGCTCTGGGCCGCTACGGCACTGCCCTGCTGCCCCAGGCCCAGCAGATCGTGGCCCTGGCCGACAGCTGCCTGCGGCAGTTCCAGATGCTGCGGGAGGGGGTGGGGACCCTCCGGCTGCGCACCATTCCCCTGCTCATCGTGCCCACGGTGACCCGGCTGTGCCGGCAGTTCAAGGAGGAAAACCCCGGCTGCGACTTTGAGTTTGCCACGGGGATGTCCAGCCAGGTCTGCCAGGCGGTCCTCCAGGGGGAGGCGGACGTGGGCTTCTGCTCCAAGATTTTCCCCGACCCCCAGCTGGACTACGTCTCCATCCAGCGCCGGGCCATGGTGGCGGCGGTCCCCCTGGACCACCCCCTGGCTGCCCAGGACACCGTGACCCTGGCCGAGACCCTCCCCTATCCCCATGTGACCTATTCCTGGCTCAGCGGCCAGCGGGACCCGGTGGACCGGCTCTTCGCCCCCGTGCGGGACCGGTGGCGCATTGCCTACCAGGTGGAGGACGCCAACTTCATCATGGAGCTGGTGGCCCAGGGCTTTGGCATCACGGTGCTGCCGGACACGCCGCCGGTCCACCGGCGGGATGTGAAGATCCTCCCCTTGACCGATCCGGTCCAGGAGAGTGATTTCTACATCGTCCGCCGGACTGCTCCCCATCCCCTGGCCAGTGTTGACCAGTTCTTCGCCTTCTGTGTGGCCAAAACACAAAACGGTGCAAAAAAAGAAGGAAGCAGCGCAGACTGAACGTCGCGCTGCTTCCCCCTCATTGTATGGCAGCCGCTCTTTGCAGCTACGCAAGTACAGTATAGCATGGGATGGGAGATTTTTCAATGGCTTGAAAAGGGGGCGGTGTACGCCCCCGGGGGGGCGCTGCCGCGGGGGGACCCGGACCCCACCGGGTGGGGGGCCGGTGGAGGGTACCACCCTCCGGGGGCCCGCTGCCGCGGGGGCCTGGACTTTCTCTGGAGAAAGTCAGACGAAAGAGCACCAGAGGGCTCTGCCCTCTGGACTCCCGCTCAGG
>DXEA01000209.1 GCA_019115225.1 Candidatus Evtepia faecigallinarum | reverse complement strand
GCCGTGCTCGTCCGGGGGAGAGACCTGGACCATGGCCACGTTGGGGTGGAGGTGGTCCCGCAGCAGGGCGGGGATTTCCGAGAAGTAAACGGGGGTGAAGTCCGCCCGGCCCTCGGCGGCGGCGGCGCGGGTGGTGGCCCCCAGGAAAAAGCTGTTGTGGTGGAAGTTGCGGTCATACTCGGGCGTGCAGTACTCTGCCTTGCCCATGGCCACCATGTGGACGATCTCCACGTTTTCGTATTGGGCGGCGTTGGCCACCATGGCCTCCAGCAGGAGAGAGGGCTCGCCGGTGGCGTGGGCCACCACCACCCGGTCACCGGAGCGAATGGACCGGACGGCCTCCTGGGGGGCGCAGAGATGTTCTTGATACCAGGTTTTCCAATCCATGGAAAATCCCTCCTTCTTTCTTACGCTCCCTGCCGGGCCCGGGTCATCAGGGCCCGGGCCTCGGCCAGCAGGGAGTCATTGACGGTGTGGACCAAGATGACCTCCTTGAGCTCCGGCAGCAGGGGCATCAGCTGCCCCTCGATGAGGGTCTCGTTGGTCATGTTGGCGGCGGGGCAGCCTGCGCATTGTCCCAGCATGCGCAGGCGGAGAACCCCGTTTTCATAGCCCACCAGGGCCACATCGCCCCCATGGGCGCGCAGGGCGGGGCGGACCAGTTCGTCCAACAGTTGTTCCAGCTTGGCAGTCATCTTGCAGTCCTCCTTGTTGGTGGTGAAATGGGGTGTCTTCAGTCTTCGGCGACGTGGGCGATGCGCTTGGCCAGCAGCTTCTTGCCCTCGATGTCACCCTGGCGGGCGATCATGACACGCTGGGCCTGGGGAGAGCCGGCCCCGTGGAGGGACTCGGTGCGGTAGCCCACGGCCCCGGCGCCCAGGGAGAGGTTCTCGATCAGGCGCAGGATGCGCATACGGTTGGCAGCGGTGGTGCCGGTGCCGTTCTTCATGTACTTCTCCACCCAGGGGCCGGTGAACGCGCCCTTCAGGTCGGCCTCGGACAGGCAGGTGCCCACGGCGCCGCCGGCGATGTCCTCGGCGATGCGGGCCATCTCATAGGGGAAGCGGGTGACGTTCTGCTTGCAGACGTTGGCCAGCAGCAGGTCAATGAGGTAGTTGCCCGAAGCGGTCTTCTTGCCCTCGGCGGAGCAGGCGATGCCGCAGGAGTACATGGTCTCATTCAGGTGGATCATCTCGATGAGCTTGTCCTTGATGTGGCTGGCCTTGGGCACGCCGTTGTAGTCGGCGGCCACGGCGGCAGCGCCGATGAGCACGTCGCCCACGCCCACCTTACAGCCGCCATAGCTCTGGCGGTGATAGCCGGCAAAGCGCTCCACCAGCATGGAGGCAAACTCGGTCTCGCCGTTGAGGTAGATGTTCTCGTTGGGGATGAACACGTCGTCAAAGACCACCAGCAGCTCTACGCCGCCGAACTGGGCGTTGCCCACGTCGATGTCGGTGTCCTCCAGCTTGCGGGTGTCGCAGCTCTGGCGGCCGACGATCATGAACAGGCCCTCGGCGTTGGCGGGGGCGGAGAAGGAGACGGCGTAGTCCTTGTCGTCGGGGCCCATGGCCTGGGTGGGCATCACCAGCACCTGGTGGGAGTTGCACATGCCGGTCTGGTGGGCCTTGGCGCCCCGGACCACGATGCCGTCAGGACGGCGCTCCACGACGCGCAGGAACATGTCGGGGTCCTCCTGCTTGTGGGGGGGCAGGGAGCGGTCGCCCTTGGGGTCGGTCATGGCGCCGTCGATGGTCCAGTCCTTCTGCTGGGCCTCGGTGAGGAACTTGACAAAGTTCTCGTGATACTTGGTGCCGTACTTCTGGTCCACCTCATAGGAGGTGCTGTAGACGGCGTTGATGGCGTCCATGCCCACGCAGCGCTGGAAACATGCGCCGGTGACCTGACCCAGCAGGCGCTGCATCTTGACCTTGTTGACCAGGTCCTCGGTGGACTGGTGGATGTGGGTGAAGCGGTTGATCTTCTCCCCGGTCAGGTGGGAGGTGGCGGTCATGAGCTCCTGATAGCGGGGGGCCTGGGCCAGATCATAGGTCATCTTCACGGAGTTGACGGAGGGGCGAAGGATGGGGTCGTCCACGGGGTTTTCCACCTTCTTGCCAAACATGTAAACGCGCAGGTTCAGGGCCCGCAGGCTCTCTACATACTCGTTGCCGGTCATCAGTGCCATAGTGATACTTCCTTTCTAAATGAACAAATCTTTCAGCAGCCGGGCTGCCGTTACTGATACAGAAAAGGAGTCCTTGTCAGCGTCAGGAGGTCGTCCCTTTCGCCCTACTATAGAAGCAATTTCCGTGCCAAAACCGGGATTTTGCGCGAAAAAAAGAAAAATTTTTTGAAAAAAGCAAAAAAGGCGCAAAAAAACCGCCCCAGCAGGCGGTGAAGGCCCTCCGGGAGGTCCCGGACAGGCGGAGAGGCAGGGGCAGGAGAGGGCGGGAAAAGTGGAATTTGTGCAAAAAGACGGTTTTAAAAATGAAACATGTTTTGAAAAAGAAACGGGCGCAAAATTTCCCGTTTCAAAAATAATGCAGCCGTTTCAATTTTGATTTAGTCGGGGGGGAGATATCCCAGCTCCTGGTATTTTTTCTTCCGGCGCAGCAGAGTGGCCGGGTCCATTTGCAGCCGGCGGGCGGCGGCCCGGAGGGAGCCCGTCTGGGCCAGTGCCTGGGCGATGAGGGCGGCCTCATAGCGGGCCACCTGGGTGTGGAGGCTTTCCCCGCCCGGAGGGGGCAGGGGCTGGCCGGGGGGCGGGGCAGCGCCGT
>DXEA01000208.1 GCA_019115225.1 Candidatus Evtepia faecigallinarum | reverse complement strand
TTCGACGCGGACAAGGAGGTTTACCATGTCCAGGGCAAGAAGAAGCTCCGCCTCTCCCGGCCCCAGCAGCTCATGGCCGCCGAGCGGGAGATCATCGAGGAGGCCTACGCCGGGGACATCATCGGCGTCTTTGACCCCGGCATCTTCTCCATCGGGGACACCCTGTGCACCCCCGGCAAAAAATTCCGCTTTGACCCCATCCCCACCTTCGCCCCCGAGCATTTTTCCCGGGTGCGCCCGGTGGACACCATGAAGCGCAAGCAGTTCCTCAAGGGGGCCGAGCAGATCGCCCTGGAGGGGGCCATTCAGATCTTCAAGCTGCCCTACACGGGCATGGAGGAGGTCATCGTGGGCGTGGTGGGCACCCTGCAGTTTGACGTCTTCCAGTACCGCCTGCGCAATGAGTACAACGTGGAGATCCGCATGGACACCCTCCCCTATGAATACCTGCGCTGGATTAAGGAGCCTGTGGAGTTCCACGAGACCGACCTGATCCTGGGCAACGACACCAAGCTGGTGGAGGACTACAAGGGCAACAAATTGCTCCTCTTCTCCTCCTTCTGGTCCATCAAGTGGGTGTGCGACCACAACCCCCAGCTGGTGCTCACCGAGTTTAACGAGCGGGACCAGGAGGAGGACTGACCCCCTCCCCGCCCCATGATTTTCTTCTGGAGGTGACCCCATGAAACCCCTCATCATCGGCATCGCCGGCGGCACCGGCTCCGGCAAGACCACGTTGGTGGACCGGCTGCGGGAGCAGTTCGGCCAGGACATCAGCGTCCTGACCCACGACAGCTACTATGCCGCCCACCACGACCTGTCCCTGGAGGAGCGGCAGACCCTCAACTACGACCACCCCGCCTCCTTTGACACCGACCAGATGATCCAGGACCTGGAGGATCTGCGCCAGGGCAAGACCATCCACTGTCCCGTCTACGACTACACCATCCACGACCGGACCGACGAGACCCTCACCGTCCAGCCCACCAAGGTCATCCTGGTGGAGGGCATCCTCATCTTTGAAAACAAGGCCCTGCGGGACTTATTGGACATCAAGATCTTTGTGGACACCGACGCCGACGTGCGCATCCTGCGCCGCATCCTGCGGGACGTGAAGGACCGGGGCCGCAGCCTGGACTCGGTGGTGGAGCAGTACCTGACCACCGTCAAGCCCATGCACGAGCAGTTTGTGGAACCCTCTAAGCGCTACGCCGACGTGATCGTCCCCGAGGGGGGCGAAAACCTCGTGGCCATCATGATGATCATTCAGCGCATCGCCTACCACATCGAGCATGGGGACATCGTCTCCGAGCAGTGAGGAGGACCCTATGACAGAACATCCCATGCGCCGGAAGGACCGGCAGCTGAGCTTGGAGGAGACCTGGCAGGTGGTCCGGCGGGGGACCCACGGGGTCCTGTGCCTGACAGACGCCGACGGGTGGCCCTACGGAGTGCCCATGAACCATGTGGTCATGGACGGCAAGCTCTATCTCCACTGCGCCAAGGCCGGCCACAAGTTGGAGGCCCTCGCCCAGAATGACCGGGCGTGCTTTACCATCGTCACCCAGGCCCAGGTGGTACCCGAGCACATCACCACCCTGTATGAAAGCGCCATGGTCTTCGGCACCGCCCGCCTGGTCACCGAGGCCCGGGAGCACGACGCCGCCCTGGCCGCCCTCATTGACACCCTGGGGCAGGTGAGCCCCGCCATCCGGGAGCAGTACATCGCCAAAAAGAGCAAGAACACGGCGGTCCTGGTCCTGGAGCCCCTCCGCCTGACCGGCAAGGCCAGCCGGAGCTACAAACCCGTCACCCAGCGGATGTGACCGCCCCGGCGGCCATCCTTTTGTGAAAGAACAGTGGAAAGGACACAGAAACCTATGAAACGCACAGAGATCGCCCGCATCTTTGCGGACATGGAACACTACGGCGGCCAGGAAGTGACCGTCTGCGGCTGGACCCGGACCATCCGGGACATGAAAAACTTCGGCTTCATCGAGCTCAATGACGGCAGCTGCTTCAAGAGCATCCAGGTGGTCTTCGCCGAGGACAGCGTGGCCAACTACAAGGAGATCGCCAAGCAGAACGTGGGGGCCGCCCTCATCGTCCGCGGCACCGTGGTCCTCACCCCCCAGGCCAAGCAGCCCCTGGAGATCAAGGCCTCCTCCATTGAGGTGGAGGGCCCCTCCGCCCCCGAGTACCCTCTTCAGAAGAAGCGCCACGGGGTGGAGTTTCTGCGCACGGTGGCCCACCTGCGCCCCCGCACCAACCTCTTCTCCGCCGCCTTCCGGGTGCGCTCCGTGGCCGCCTTTGCCATCCATGAGTTCTTCCAGGACCGGGGCTTTGTCTACGTCCACACCCCCATCATCACCGCCAGTGACTGCGAGGGGGCCGGCGAGATGTTCCGGGTGACCACCCTGGACCCCAACAACGCCCCCCGGCTGGAAAACGGCGAGATCGACTACAGCCAGGACTTCTTTGGCAAGCCCGCCAGCCTGACCGTCTCCGGCCAGCTCAACGCGGAAAACTTCGCCATGGCCTTCGGCAACGTCTACACCTTCGGCCCCACCTTCCGGGCAGAGAACTCCAACACCCAGCGCCACGCCGCCGAGTTCTGGATGATCGAGCCCGAGATGGCCTTCTGTGACCTGGCCGGAGACATGGACGTGGCCGAGGATATGATCAAATACGTCATCCGCACCGTGCTGGAGCGCTGCCCCCAGGAGATGGACTTTTTCAACTCCTTCGTGGACAAGGGCCTGCTGGAGCGGCTGCAGCACGTGGCCTCCTCGGACTTTGGCCGGGTGACCTACACGGAGGCCGTGGAGATTCTGGAAAAGCACAACGACAAGTTCGACTTCAAGGTCTCCTGGGGCACCGACCTGCAGACCGAGCACGAGCGCTTCCTCACCGAGCAGGTCTACAAGCGCCCGGTCTTTGTCACCGACTATCCCAAGGAGATCAAGGCCTTCTACATGCGTCTCAACGACGACGGCAAGACCGTGGCCGCCACCGACTGCCTGGTGCCCGGCATCGGCGAGATCATCGGCGGCAGCCAGCGTGAGGAGCGCCTGGACGTGCTGGAGGCCCGCATCAAGGAGCTGGGCATGAACCCCCAGGACTATTGGTGGTACCTGGACCTGCGGCGCTATGGCTCCTGCAAGCACGCGGGCTTCGGCCTGGGCTTTGAGCGGATGGTCATGTACCTGACGGGCATCGCCAACATCCGCGACGTCCTCCCTCACCCCCGCACCGTGGGCAGCGCCGAGTTCTGATTTCTTTGAAAATGCAAAGAGCGAAGAGACAGCCTGTGTCTCTTCGCTCTTTCTTTGGCCGCCGGACCCGGGAGACGCGAAAGCACAATAAACGGAACTTTTGGAGTGCGTACTGATATGGAAATCATCGAAATCAAAGAGAATAAGAAACATTTTCTTCCCTTGCTGCTGTTGGCCGACGAACAAGAGGACATGATCGACCGGTATATTGACCGGGGCACGATGTATGTTTTGGACGATCATGGGGTGAAATGCGCGTGCATCGTAACCGACGAGGGGAACGGGATTCTGGAAATAAAAAACATTGCAACGGAACCAGAATACCAGGGAAAAGGTTACGGCAAAGCCCTCATCGTCTTTGTTGCTGCAAAATATAAAGGGAAGTATTCTATCCTGCAAGTTGGTACCGGGGATAGTCCGCTGACCATCCCCTTTTATGAAAAATGCGGCTTTGTTCGCTCCCACAGCATAAAAAATTTTTTTGTCGATCACTATGACCACCCCATTTTTGAAGATGGCGTTCAACTCGTCGATATGATTTATTTACAGAAAAAACTATGAAGGCAAAACAAAACCACCGGTCAAACCGGTGGTTTTGTTTGTCAGTAAAACCTTATTTGCTCCACACGCCGGGGGTCTTGCGCAGGCGGCAGTGATAGATGGGGTCCTCCGGGGCGGGATAGGTCACCTGCTGGAACTTGCCTGCCCGGATCATGGCCTGCATCCGTTGGGCCAGTTCCTTGTCCCCGATGCCCAGCTGGTACTTTCCCAGCACCTTGCCAATCACCCGGGCGGCCATGAATTCCTCTTCCTCGGCGGCAATCTCCTTTTCCAGGAAGGGATCGTACCAGGTCTCGGGCACGCTCACCAGTTTCCCGTTCACCACGGCCCGCAGCGGGGCGTTTTCCCGCTGCAAATCCCGCCACCGGGCATCCAGGCCCCGCAGGAGGCTGACCGGCAGGCGCTGGCCCAGGCCCACCATCCGGCCCCACATCCAGGGGGCCATCTCCCCCCATCTCCGCCAGCGGACCACGGTACCGTCGGACCGCTCATAGAAATCCGGCAGCTTCACCCGGGTCACCGGTACCTTTTCCAGGTCCAGGACGGCCAGCTGGTGGACCAGCCAGGCCAGGCCGCAGGCCTCGTCAGGGGTATCGCTGGTCCACACCCGCACCCCTTCTCCCCCGCCCGCCCGGGCCAGGATGGCCGCCAGGGATGCCCGGCCGCGCTGGAGCAGTTCTTCCGCCACCTCCCGGGCTATGCTGGGATAGGTCCCCATGAGGCCCTCCAGGGCGGCCTGGCGCTGGGGACCGATCCCCTCCTCAGCGATCTCCCCCACACTCAGGTACAGGGACAGGGGCATGATGTTCCCTATACTGCCCGCAATGGGCAGGCTCTCCGCCCATCCCTGGCGCTGGCGTGCTTCCTCTGCCTGCTGCCAGCGGTGGTTTTCCTCCTCCAACCAGGCTACCTCCTCTGGCGTCAGTTCCCGTTCTTCCTCAAGAGAGGCATACAGGACCGTACCCACTTGTGCCTCAGGTTCCCCCACAAAGGCCTGCCGCAGACTGCCGGCGGCGCTGTCGTCAAAGACCACTTCCAACATCCCCGGGACCTCCTTCGTTCGTTTTGCTCAGTATAGCAAACTTGCCCGGCTGCCGCAACGGGTCAGGCCCCCGCTTTTTCTCCCATCAGACGCAGATTGTCCTGGATGCGAGGGTTGTCAGGGGCCAGCTCCGCCGCCTGCTGCACCGCTTCCCAGGCCTTGTCATACTGCCCGGTGTAGTAATAGCCCAAACTGGCCAGGTCCCAGGGGTGTTCCCCCCAGGAGGCCGCCTCGCTCATGTAGGTCCTGGGCCGGGTGGTGATGGCCAGGGCGTGCTCGGTGGTCCACAGCACCCCGTGCCAGTCCCGGCGGCGGTAGTACAGGTCCGCCAGGTCCAGCCAGGGCTCCCGCAGGTGGGGGGCCTCCCCCACCGCCCGCAGCAGCCACCGCTCCTGCTCCCCCTCCATGGCCAGGGCGCTGTAGTCCTTGGCCAGCAGGCGCATGGAGGCGCAGCGCTCGTCGGCCCAGGTAGCCGTGGGCAGGGCCAGGTGGTTTTTCAGCATGGCGATGCTCTCCTCCCACCGGCGGCGGAAGAAGTACTCCCGGCCTAAGTAGTGGACGTTGCGGTCGTTGGTGGGGTCCTCCTCCACCGCCAGCTCCAGCAGGGCCAGGTACTGGCTGCGGCTCTTGTTCTGGTCCGGGTGGTGCTCCAGGCGGACTCCCTCTGCATACCGGGCCTGAGGCTCCCCGCCGTCGTACTGGAGGATCTCGTGGACGGGATTGACCCACCGGCAGCCGTGGCGGCGGTGGATCTTATCGTACCAGAAGGTCAGCCCCTCCCGGCCGTCGGGGAGGAAATTCCAGGTGTAGTGATAGAGCAGCCGGCCGGTCCCCGGCAGCCAGGCCTTTTCCACCTCCGCCCGCCAGCCGGGCTGAAAGACCTCGTCCAGGTCGGTACACACGCAGATGTCCGCGTCCTCGGGCACCAGGTCCAGGGAGTGGTTGCGGGCCACATCGAAGCGCCAGGGGGTGATGACCTCCACGGTCACCTTGGCACCTAAGTCCTCCAACAGTTGAGGGGTGCCATCGTCGGAGCCGGTGTCCAGGACATAGACCTCGTCCGCCTCCCCCATGGACGCCATCCAGCGGGGGGCAAACTGGCTCTCGTTCTTACAGATCGCATAAACAACTACTTTCATGACCCTCTCCTTTTGCCGGAGGAGGGCGGCGCTGGGCGCCGCCCTCCTCTTTGGTTTGCCTCTGCCGGGTTTCTCAGGTGGAGAGCAGGCCGATCTCCCGGAGGTTTGCCAGCAGTTCGTTGAAATTGGTCACCACGTCGGTGCTGTTGGTGGCGTCAGGCACCGCCGCCGCCCGGGCCGTGAAGCCCCCGCCGGCAGGGCCCGTGGGGCCGGTAGGTCCGGTAGGACCGGTAGCACCTTCCGGACCAGTGGGTCCGGTAGCGCCCGTCCCCTCGGGACCGGTGGGGCCGGTGGGGCCTTCGGGGCCGGTGGGGCCGGTAGGACCGGTGGCGCCGGTGCCCTCGGGACCGGTGGGGCCGGTGGGGCCTTCGGGACCTGTGGGGCCGGTGGGACCGGTAGCGCCGGTGCCCTCGGGGCCGGTGGGGCCGGTGGCACCTTCGGGGCCTGTGGGACCGGTGGGTCCGGTAGCGCCGGTGCCCTCGGGGCCGGTGGGGCCGGTGGACCCCTCGGGACCTGTGGGTCCGGTGGGCCCGGTAGCGCCGGTGCCGGTGGGCCCGGTGGGGCCGGTGGGTCCCGTGGCACCTTCCGGGCCGGTGGGGCCGGTGGTGCCGGTGCCGGTAGGACCGGTGGGGCCAGTGGGACCGGTGGCGCCGGTGGGCCCGGTAGGACCGGTCTCCGTAGCCGTCAGGATGGTGTAGTCGCCGGAGGTACCAGGGGTTCCCGTGGGGTCATCGATCAGCGCCCGGTACAGGGCACCGTTGTAGAGGACCAGATCCCCTTCGCTGTAGGTGGTCAGAGGATTGAAGTCCTCCGCCTCCGTCAGACCGGGGCCGGCAGGGCCAACAGGGCCGGTGGGCCCGGTGGGTCCCGTGGGACCGGTGGGACCCGCTGTCCCCGTGGCCCCGGCAGCGCCGGCAGGGCCGGTGGGGCCGGTGGGTCCCACGGCACCGGTGGAAGCCCATGGCAATGGACAACTGCGCCCCGGCGGGACAAAAACCGCCCCCGCGCCAGTATGGCGCGGGGGCGGTTTTTTCTCACGGGGTTACTCCATCAGGGCATACTTCTGGGCGTATTCCTGATAGGCCTGGAGGAAGGCGGGGCCGCCGGCCTTCACGTTGTCCAGGTATTCGTGGACATCCAGGCTGTCGTGGGACATCTCGATGATGCACCCGGCGATGTTGGAGCAGTGGTCGGCCACCCGCTCCAGGTTGGTCAGCAGGTCGGACCAGACGAAGCCCAGCTCGATGGTACACTCCCCTTTCTGCAGGCGCAGGATGTGCCGGTTGCGCAGCTGCTCCTTCAGGGTGTCCACCACCTCTTCCAGGGGCTC
>DXEA01000207.1 GCA_019115225.1 Candidatus Evtepia faecigallinarum | reverse complement strand
CACCACCCGCCCGGAGACCATGATGGGCGACACCGGCGTGGCCGTGAACCCCAACGACGAGCGGTACCAGCACCTGGTGGGCAAGACCTGCATCCTGCCCCTGATGAACCGAGAGATCCCCATCGTGGCCGACGACTATGTGGAGATGGACTTCGGCACCGGCTGCGTGAAGATGACCCCCGCCCACGACCCCAACGACTTCGAGGTGGGCCTGCGCCACAACCTGGAGACCATCCGGGTCCTGGACGACAACGGCGTGGTCAACGCCAACGGCGGCAAGTACGAAGGCATGGACCGCTACGAGGCCCGGAAAGCCGTGGTGGCCGACCTGGAGGCCCTGGGCCTGCTGGAAAAGGTGGAGGACCACCAGCACAACGTGGGCACCTGCTACCGTTGCCACAACGACGTGGAGCCCATCATCTCTGCCCAGTGGTTTGTGAAGATGCAGCCCCTGGCCAAGGAGGCCCTGCGGGTGGTCAACGAAGGGGAGACCCGCTTCGTCCCCGACCGCTTTGCCAAGACCTACACCAACTGGATGGAAAATGTCCACGACTGGTGCATCTCCCGCCAGCTG
This sequence comes from Candidatus Evtepia faecigallinarum, assembly GCA_019115225.1. Taxonomy (GTDB): domain Bacteria; phylum Bacillota; class Clostridia; order Oscillospirales; family Oscillospiraceae; genus Evtepia; species Evtepia faecigallinarum. The sequence goes on along the minus strand of DXEA01000207.1, from coordinate 4,506 downwards.
TGGTGGGGCCACCAGATCCCCGTGTGGTACTGCGACGACTGCGGCCACATGACCGTCAGCCGCACCGACCCCACCGTGTGTGAGAAATGCGGCTCGGCCCACATCCAGCGGGACCCCGACGTGCTGGACACCTGGTTCTCCTCTGCCCTGTGGCCCTTCTCCACCCTGGGCTGGCCGGAAAAGACAGAAGACCTGGATTATTTCTATCCCACCGATGTGCTGGTCACCGGCTATGACATCATCTTCTTCTGGGTGGCCCGGATGATCTTCTCCGGCTGTGAGCAGACCAAAAAGACCCCCTTCCACACCGTCTTCATCCACGGTCTGGTCCGGGACGACCAGGGCCGGAAGATGTCCAAGTCCCTGGGCAACGGCATCGACCCCCTGGAGATGGCGGAAAAGTACGGCGCCGACGCCCTGCGCTTTAACCTGGTCACCGGCAACTCCCCCGGCAACGACATGCGCTTCTACACCGAGCGGTGCGAGGCCATGCGCAACTTTGCCAACAAGATCTGGAACGCCTCCCGCTTCCTGATGATGAACCTGACCATCGACACCAACGCCCTGCCGGAGAAGCTGGAGTTGGAGGACAAGTGGATTCTCTCCAAGCTCAACACCGTCATCCGCGAGGTCACGGAAAACATGGACCACTACGAGCTGGGGGTGGCCGCCCAGAAGATCTATGACTTCATCTGGGACACCTATTGCGACTGGTACATCGAGATGACCAAGGCCCGCCTCCAGGGCGACGACCCCGCCGCCAAGGAGCAGGCCCAGCGGGTGCTGTGCTACGTCCTCACGGACATCCTCAAGCTCCTGCACCCCTTCATGCCCTTCCTCACCGAGGAGATCTGGCAGGCCCTGCCCCACGAGGCAGGCAACGAGGTGAAGTTCCTCATGCTCCAGGCCTGGCCCAAGTACCGGGACGACCTGGCCTTCCCCCAGGAGGAAAAGGCCGTGGAGCTGCTCATGGACGCGGTCAAGGCCGTCCGGGCCCGCCGCTCGGAGATGAACGTGCCCCCCTCCAAGAAGGCCCACCTCACCATCGCTACTCTGGAGCAGGACATCTTCTCCGCCGGCATTCCCTTCCTCAAGCGCCTGGGCTATGCCAGCGACGTCACCGTCACCGGTCCCTCCGGTCTGGGCAGCGACAAGGAGGAGGCCGCCCGCGGCGTGGTCACCGTCATCACCCACGCCGCCCGCATCGGCATGCCCCTGGCCGAGCTGGTGGACCTGGAAAAGGAAAAGGCCCGCATCGCCAAGGAGCTGAAAAAGAACAAGGGTGAGCTGGAAAAGCTCAACAACAAGCTCTCCAACCCCGGCTTCCTGAACAAGGCCCCCGAGAACGTGGTCAAGGCCGAGCAGGAGCGGGCGGAAAAGCTCACCGCCCTCATCGCCCAGCTGGAGGAGCAGGCGTCCTCTCTGGGCTGACCCCTTTCCCCGCAAACCACCCGCGGCCCCCGCTCTGCTTGAGCGAGGGCCGCGGTTTTTTCGTCTTTTTCCCCAATCCCTCCCCTTGCCGTTCATGCACAATGCCAAACTTGAACTTTTTGTCCACATCCTGTCTGAAAACCGGAGGCCAAACGGTTATTGGGGTGAACGGGTTCTGAACCCCCACGGAGGTACCGACATGCTCCCCATCCTGCTAAACGCCCTGGAGGGCGAAGAGGACGCCCTGTTTTTCGTCCAGTTCTATCACAAGTACAAAACCGACCTCTACCGCTACGCTCTCTCCCTGCTCCGGGACCCCCACCTGGCAGAGGACGCGGTACAGACCGCGTGGCTCAAATGCGTCCAGCACCGGAAGGCCTTCTTCGCCGTGGAGCCTCCACACCGGAAGGCCTGGATGATCGTTCTCCTGAAACGGGTCTGTCTCACCAGCCTCCGCCAGCGTGCCCGCACCGTCCCCCTGGCGGAGGACTGGGACCCACCCGCCCCGGAAGCCGGCCAGGCCCGGGATGTGATCGCCCTCATCCGGACCATGCCGGAACAGTACCGAACTATCCTGGAGCTGAAATTCGTCCTGGAGTGGACCGACAAGGCCATCGCCAAGGAGCTGGGCCTGCCCGTCACCACCGTCAGCGCCCGCATTCGCCGGGGCCGGAAGCAGCTGCAAGCACAACTGATCAAGGAGGGATATTGGCATGAAGAAGCATAACGACGATCCCATCCGTCAGGCCCTTCTGACGGCAGCGGAAGAAGAGGCCCGGCAGGCCCTGGAAAACCAGCCGGAAGAGGCCGCCTTCTCCCCGGCATACCAAGCCTGGGAGGCCCGCTTCCTCCGGGACCCTGTGGCCTGCGCCAGGCGAAACGCCCGGTCCCCCTGGCGCCGCCCCCTTCGCCTTGCCGCCTGCCTGCTTGTGGCAGTCTCCCTGGTCTTTGCAGCCCCCTCCATCATCGCTGCCTTCTCCCAAGGGGATGACCTGCCCCAGGTCACACCTACCGGTCTGGTGGTCACCGTCCAGTTGGAGGGCCGCCAGTCAACCGCCTACACCTGTGAAAAATTCACCTGCGTATCCGACAACGGCAGCACCCTCTGGTACTGGTATGAAAACCTGGGGGCCAGCACCTGTCGGGTGCAGCTGTACCGGGTGGGGCTCTGGAAGGACACCCCTGTCGGGGACCCCCTGGACGTTCCTCCCGGCGAAAGCCGCTGGGCCACCTGGCCAGACCCCGGCGGCCACACCTTTTACCTCCGGGTCTCCACCCTGGACGGCGGCAGCGTCCACGGGACCCTGCGGGCAGACCAGTATGACTGAGCGCCGCCCCAATGGCAGAGGAAACACCAAGGTCTCCACAAACCCGCCGTCCCCGAACAGGGCGGTGGGTTTTTTCATTTTTGGTGTCACAAATGGGGTGGTTCCATCGTTATAGAGAACAGATGGGAGAAATCCCGTGACAAAGTGCCCTGCTCACGCGTTAATCGTACAGAGGTACACTGCCTGCACCCCATCCGCCCCGCGCACCGGCGGACTCACCCAACCCCTCCGCCAGTGCGCCACCGCAAACGATTGGAGGTATTTATGAAAAAGCTGCTCATCACCATCCTCATCCTTCTCTTCCTGCTCTCCTGCTGCGGGGCACTGGCCTCCTTTCAAGTGGATGGCCCTGCTGCCCAAGCCAAAGGGGAGAACGCGCTGACCCTCTCCCAAACCGTTGACCCTCTGTCGCAGAAAGGCACCTTTGTCTCCAGCAACCTCACCCAGCCGGGGCTGGAGTGCTATGTGAAGGGCGACTTCACCTGGGACCCCGGCCAGGACGTCCACTGTCTCAATGCCAAGGGCGGCGTGACCATGCTGCCGGAAGGCTGGTCCCTGGTAGACCAGGATCTCACCCTTCGCCGGGGGCTGTTCGGCTGGAAGGAGACCGCCGTCTATCACTGCGTCCTGAAAACCGCCGCTGGGGTCACGCGGGACTACACTGCAACCCTTTCTGTGACGAAGAGCGGCCATGTCTTGGAATGGTAACCACGCCCGCCACCTATTTCATCTCTCCGCCAGGGGAGCCCTCCCTCCTCCCCAATAGACACTGAAATAGTTTTGTTCTTTGATTTTCTGTGATAAAATGGCCCCATCTATCGTTATTGTTGCAGAGGGAGGTGGGCGCCCTTCATGCTCCCGATCCTATTGGTCGTTCTGGAGAGCCCGACGGAAAAAACCATTTTTACCCAGTTTTACGAAACCCATCACACCGACCTGCACCGCTATGCCCTCTGCCTGGTGAAAGACCCTCATCAGGCAGAGGACGTGATCCAGGCCGCTTGGCTCCAATGCGTCCGGTATGCAGAGCGTTTCTTTGCCCTGCCCGAAGACAAACGGCTGCCGTGGATGGTCACCATCGTGAAAAACACGGCCCTGAGCCACCTGCGCACCCTTGGGCGCACCGTGCCCCTGGCCGAGGACTGGGACCTCCCCGCCCAGGAGGAAGGAGCCCCCGACGGCATCGTCGAAGTCATCCGGGCCATGCCGGAACAGTATCGCACCATCTTAGAGCTGAAATTTTTATGGGAACTGGAGGACAAGGAGATCGCCCGCCGGGTGGGGCTGACCCCCACCGCGGTGAGCACCCGCATTTACCGGGGCCGTAAGCTCCTCCAGGAAGCCCTGCGGAAGGAGGGATACGTCGATGTCTGATCCCACGGAATTTTGGAAGATCCGCAACGGATTGCTCCAGGCAAACTTTCTGGACTACCAGGAGGCGCTGCGCACCGCCCCGGCAGCACCAGGCCCCTCCCCCGCCCATCGCCGATGGGAGAAGAGGTTCCTCCGCAACCCTGCTGCCTACTGCCGCCGGCAGAACCGGCCTCCCCGGACCAAAGTCCTGCGTGCGATAGCCTGTGTGTTGCTGGCCCTTGGTCTCTCCTGCGCCGCCCTGCTGACCTCCAGCGCGCAGGCACGGGGATGGGTAGCCCGGTGGGTTATCCGGGAGAGTAATACCCATACCTCGTATGATTTCCAAGGCAGCGTTCCGGCGGGGGAAATGGCAGATTGGGCGCCTGCCTATTTG
>DXEA01000206.1 GCA_019115225.1 Candidatus Evtepia faecigallinarum | reverse complement strand
AAGATCCGCACCCTGCTGGAGGAGGAGATGGCGGGAGGCCCCTGTGTGCTGGAGGAAGTCATCGAGCGCATCGAGGTCTTCCCGGAACACGTAAATGTTTTCGTAACGGAGCTCCCGGTCTTCTTTCGCCTTCGTTTGAACACTGAGGGCTCCGGGCGAAGCTACACCATCCAGGTGGCTGAGTGTACCCCTCTGCCTCGAGAGACCATGCGCAAAAAGGTTGAATCTTCCAAATGATTTTGTTATACTATTTTCAATCAGGCACCAAAAATCCACAATAGCAGTTTCCGGAAAAACGGACTGGAGCTGCTTCCGGCACTGGCGGAACGACAGCCGGTGCCTCTGCGCGACGCAAAGGAAGGAGGAACCTGCCGTGCTCCCGGCCAAACAAGGCGGGCGCTTGGCAGGGCAACAGAGAGATGATCAAGTTAAGAGGGACCCGGGTGGGAAGCGACGGAACCGGCTATTACCAAGGTGATGACGGGAGAATGCGTTATGGAAACCCGAAGAACGGCTACATGCCGGATTCGCTGGAGCAGCAGGAAAGCGACCGTCAGAAACGGGATCAGATGCAGATCGAGGAGGACAGAAAACGGCGGTTGGAAGAGCGGGATGCGATGCGGTCCGCATCGGAAATGGAGGAGACACCTCTCAGCCCGGTTTCCGCCGGGGCAGGCAGCGGTCTTGCGGCTACCCTCGTCCTGGGCGCGATGATGGCGCTCATCCTTTACGGGGCCATGTGCTTTCTGTTTCTGGAAGCCGTGATCGCGGCATGGCCTGACCTGCTGGATCAGCTGTTTCTGGAGTACCGATGGGGCAATGCCACCCTTGGCACCGCACTGCGCACGGTCAATGCCGCCGGCCTGATCGCCCTGTTTGTCCTGGCGCTGCGCCGTGTGGCGGACGGACAGGACTGCGTGAAGCTGTATGTCGGGCTGGCCATTGCGCTCACTGTGGTGACAGGGGCTGTCAGCGATTGGGCGGCAGGCACATTCCATCTTTTTAACCTGATCCTCTACGCCTTCCGGGGGCTGCGGCTGGCGGTGCTGCCGGCACTGTTCCTGTACTACCGGGAGTTCAAGCGGGATGGTGGACACCGCTTTCCGCGCTACCTCGCCTGGAAGCTGTGCAGCCGTCTGCCCGGCTGCAGCAGGGTGTTTCAGATTCTGGGCGTGGCAACCTGCGTTGTTGCGGTGCTGGGGGTACTGCTCCTGCGGGGGAACACGCCCCCGTTCCAGATTGCGGTCACCTTTCTCGGCCTGATGGTGTGCGGCCTGATGGGGGTGTACATCGGCAGGGCCGGCAAGGCGTGAACTGCACCCACCAGCCATAAAACATTTCAATCCGTAGAACAGTGTGATCAAAGCCTCCGGCCGAACTGCATGGGATGCAGTTCAGCCGGAGGCTTTTTCGGTGCCTCTGCCAATTCCTCCAACAGCCTCTCAGCAACTTATATGAATTTTTTTAATTCGAATCCTTCATTTTCTGCCCCGCACCCTCTTGATAACCCAATTTTGCTCGTGATATCATAACTATTAACCCGTAATAATGAATTTATGATAGTTTCATCTTGCATATTTGACACTGCAACGAATGGAAATTGAAACAACGCAGGAAGGTGAGGGAACAAGTATGAAAGGACTGGAACGACAGGAAGGCTATCGCCAGCAAGGACTATACAACCCCCGACTGGAGCACGACGCCTGCGGCATCGGCGCGGTCGTGGACATCAGGGGCATCCAGAGCCACCAGACGGTGGATGACGCCCTGAAGATCGTGGAAAAGCTGGAGCACCGAGCCGGAAAAGACGCCACCGGAGAGACCGGAGACGGTGTGGGGATTCTGCTGCAGATCTCCCACCGCTTTTTCAAAAAGGCGGCCGCCGCCTGCGGCATCCCCTTGGGGGATGCCCGGGACTACGGCGTGGGCATGTTCTTCTTTCCCCAGGACACCCTCAAGCGCAACCAGGCCATGAAAATGTTCGAGGTCATTGTGGCCAAAGAGGGCATGGAGTTCCTGGGCTGGCGGACCGTGCCGGTGGCCCCCCAGACCCTGGGCCGGAAGGCCCTGGAGAAGATGCCCAACATCCAGCAGGCCTTTGTGCGCCGCCCGGACGGGGTGGCCCGGGGGTTGGAGTTTGACCGCAAGCTCTACATCACCCGCCGGGTCTTTGAGCAGTCCAACGACAATTCCTACGTCCCCTCCCTGTCCAGCCGGACCATCGTCTACAAGGGGATGTTCCTGGTGGGCGAGCTGCGTCGGTTCTATCTGGACCTGCAGGACCCGGACTACGAGAGCGCCATCGCCTGCGTCCACTCCCGCTTCTCCACCAACACCAACCCCAGCTGGGAGCGGGCCCATCCCTACCGCCTCATCTGCCACAACGGCGAGATCAATACCATCCGGGGCAACGCAGACCGCATGTCCTCCCGGGAGGAGACCATGTCCAGCCCCCTCATGGACCACGCCCTAGACAAGGTCTACCCCGTGGTCAACCCCGCCGGCTCCGACTCGGCCATGCTGGACAACGCCCTGGAGTTCATGCTCATGTCCGGGATGGATCTCCCGCTGGCCGTCATGGTCACCATTCCGGAGCCCTGGATGAAGGACAACAACATCTCCCGGGCCAAGCGGGACCTGTACCAGTACTACGCCATCATGATGGAGCCCTGGGGCGGCCCGGCCGCCATCCTCTTCTCCGACGGGGACACCGTGGGGGCGGTGCTAGACCGCAACGGCCTGCGTCCCAGCCGGCACTACATCACCCAGGACAACAAGCTCATTCTCTCCTCCGAGGTGGGGGTGCTGGACTGTGACCCGGCCCGCATCGTCAAAAAGTCCCGCCTGCAGCCGGGGAAAATGCTGCTGGTGGACACCGTCCAGGGCCGCATCATTGACGACGCCGCCCTGAAGGAGGACTACGCCGCCCGCCAGCCCTATGGCGAGTGGCTGGACCGGGGCCTGATCCGCCTGCAGGACCTGCCCATCCCCAACCGGAAGGTGCCCAGCTACACCAAGCAGGAGCTGACCCGGCTGCAGAAAGCCTTTGGCTACTCCTACGAGGATGTGAAAAGCACCATCCTGCCCATGGCCCGCACCGGGCAGGAGCCCACCGCCGCCATGGGCACCGACATCCCCCTGGCCGTCCTCTCGGCCCAGGAGCAGCCCCTGTTCAGCTACTTCAAGCAGCTCTTTGCCCAGGTCACCAATCCCCCCATCGACGCCATCCGGGAGGAAGTGGTCACCGACACCACCGTCTACCTGGGCAACGACGGGAACCTGCTGCAGGAGACATTGGAAAACTGCCACGCCCTGCAAATCCAACGGCCCATCATCACCAGCGTGGAGCTGATGAAGATTCAGAGCATGGCCCAGGAGGGGTTCCATGTGGAGACCGTCTCCATCCTTCATTACAAGAACACCCCCCTCCGGCGGGCCATGGACCACCTCTTCGTCACCGTGGACCGGGCCTACCGCAACGGGGCCAACATCATCATCCTCTCCGACCGGGGGTGGACGAGAACCATGTGGCCATTCCCTCCCTGCTGGCGGTGTCCGGGGTGGAGCGCTACCTGATCCGCACCAAGAAATCCTCCTCCATCTCCCTGGTGCTGGAGTCCGCCGAGCCCCGGGACGTGCACCACTTCGCCGCCCTGCTGGGCTACGGCGCCCGGGCGGTGAACCCCTATCTGGCCCACGACACCATCGGCTCCCTCATCGACCAGGGGCTGCTGGACAAGGACTATCACACCGCTGTCCGGGACTACAACAGCGCCATCCTCAACGGCATCGTAACCATCGCCTCCAAGATGGGCATCTCCACCATCCAGTCCTACCAGTCGGCCCAGATCTTTGAGGCCGTGGGCATCGACCCGGGCGTGGTGGCGGAATTCTTCACCGGCACCCTCAGCCGGGTCGGCGGCGTGGGCCTGAAGGAGATCGGCCAGAGCGTGGAGGACCGCCACTCCCGGGCCTTCGACCCCCTGGGCTTGGGAGGTGACCCCACCCTGGACAGCCAGGGCGAGCACAAGGTCCGGGCCGGCCAGGAGGACCACCTGTACAGCCCCCAGGTCATCCACCTGCTCCAGGAGTCCACCCGGCGGGGGGATTACGCCCTCTTCCAGCAGTACACCGCCCTGGTGGACGACGCCGCCCATCCCCATACTCTCCGGGGTTTGATGGAAATGCGGTATCTGGACACCCCCATCCCCCTGGAGGAGGTGGAGAGCGTGGAGGCCATCGTCAGGCGCTTCAAAACCGGGGCCATGTCCTTCGGCTCCATCTCCCGGGAGGCCCACCAGTGCCTGGCCATCGCCATGAACACCCTGGGGGGCATGTCCAACAGCGGCGAGGGGGGCGAGGACCCGGCCCGCTTCGGTACCATCACCAACTCGGCCATCAAGCAGGTGGCCTCCGGCCGCTTCGGCGTCACCAGTGAATATCTGGTCTCCGCCCGGGACCTGCAGATCAAAATGGCCCAGGGCGCCAAGCCCGGCGAGGGTGGCCATCTGCCCGGCAAGAAGGTCACCCCCGAGGTGGCCCGCACCCGTCACTCCACCCCGGGCATCACCCTCATCTCTCCCCCGCCCCACCACGACATCTACTCCATCGAGGACCTGGCCCAGCTGATCTATGACCTGAAAAACGCCAACCGCCAGGCCCGCATCTCCGTCAAGCTGTGTTCCGAGCCCGGCGTGGGTACCATTGCCTCGGGCGTGGCCAAGGCCGGGGCCCAGGTGGTGCTCATCTGCGGCTACGACGGCGGCACCGGCGCCGCCCCCCGCAATTCCAGCAGTTCCGCCGGCGTACCCTGGGAGCTGGGCGTGGCGGAGACCCACCAGGCCCTCATCCTCAACGGCCTGCGCTCCCGGGTCATCGTGGAGGCCGACGGCAAGCTGATGAGCGGCCGGGACGTGGCCATCGCCTGCATGCTGGGGGCCGAGGAGTTCGGCTTTGCCACCGCCGCCCTGGTGACCATGGGCTGCTGCATGATGCGGGTGTGCAACCTTGGCACCTGCCCTGCCGGCATCGCCACCCAGAACGAGAAGCTGCGGAAGAATTTTACCGGCAAGCCCGAGTATGTAATGAATTTCATGCGCTTTGTGGCCCAGGAGCTGCGGGAGCACATGGCCCGGCTGGGGGTGCGCACCGTCAATGACCTGGTGGGCCGCACGGACCTGTTAAAGGTCCGGGAGCACGCGGTCAATCAGCGGGCGGCCACCGTGGACCTGTCCGCCATTCTGACCAACCCCTATGAGGGCCAGGACGTCAAGCGCCACTTCGACCCGGCGGACGTCTACAACTTCCACCTGGAGGAGACGGCGGACATGAAGGTCCTCCTCAAGCGCCTCAAGTCCGCCCTGCAGAAGGGCGAGCCCAAGACGGTCAGCCTGCCCGTCACCTCCACCGACCGCACCCTGGGCACCATCTTGGGCAGCGACATCACCCGCCTGTACGGCAGCACCCTGCCCGAGGACACCTATACCGTCAAGTGCACCGGCGGGGCCGGCCAGTCCTTCGGCGCCTTCATCCCCCAGGGCCTGACCCTGGAGCTGGAGGGCGACTGCAACGACTACATGGGCAAGGGCCTGTCCGGCGGCAAGATCATCGTCTACCCGCCCAAGAGCGCCAAGTACAAGCCCGAGGAGAACATCATCGTGGGCAACGTGGCCCTGTACGGGGCCACCAGCGGCAAGGCCTTCCTCAACGGCATGGCCGGGGAGCGCTTCGCCGTACGCAACTCCGGCGCCTGGGCCGTGGTGGAGGGCGTGGGCGACCACGGCTGCGAGTACATGACCGGCGGCCAGGTGCTGGTGCTGGGCCCCACGGGCAAGAACTTCGCCGCCGGCATGTCGGGCGGCATTGCCTACGTGTGGGACGAGGCCCGGGACCTGTACCTGCGTCTGAACAAGGCCATGGTCTCCATGGACCCGGTCACCGACAAACACGACATCGTCCAGATCCGCCAGATGCTCACCGAGCATGTGGCCGCCACCGGCTCCCCCAAGGGCAAGGAGATCCTGGCCCACCTGGAGGAAAAGGCCGCCTGCTTTAAAAAGATCCTGCCCAGAGACTACGACCGGATGCTGCGCACCATCGCCGAGTTCGAGGACCAGGGCATGAGCCACGAGGAGGCGGAGATCGAAGCCTTCCACGCCAACACCAAGGAGTAAGGGGGAAACAACCATGGGGAAAATCACCGGATTTATGGAATATAAGCGCCGGAGCAATCCGGCTGACGCACCGCTGGACCGGCTGGAGCACTGGAAGGAATTCCACCGCCCGCTCAGCCAGGCCGACCGACAGCAGCAGGGGGCCAGGTGCATGGACTGCGGCGTGCCCTTCTGCCAGTCCGGGGTCATCCTCAACGGGATGACCTCCGGCTGCCCGCTGCATAACCTGGTCCCGGAGTGGAACGATCTGCTGTACACCGGCAACCTCCCCCAGGCCCTGGAGCGGCTGTGCAAAACCAATAACTTCCCGGAGTTTACCGGCCGGGTCTGTCCCGCCCTGTGCGAGGCGGCCTGCACCTGCGGCCTGTATGGCGCCCCCGTCACCGCAAAGGACAACGAGCTGGGCATCATCGAGGAGGCCTTTGCCCAGGGGCTCATCAAGCCCCGCATCCCCGCCCACCGCTCCGGCAAGCGAGTGGCCGTGGTGGGGTCCGGCCCGGCGGGCCTGGCTGCCGCCGACCAGCTTAACCAGCGGGGCCATCAGGTCACCGTCTTTGAGCGGGACGACCGCATCGGCGGCCTGCTTATGTACGGCATCCCCTCCATGAAGCTGGAAAAGAAGTACGTCCAGCGCCGGGTGGACCTGCTGGCCCAGGAGGGCATCACCTTTGTCACCGGCACCGACATCGGCCGGGACAAGAGCGCCCAGGAGCTGCTGAACCACTTTGACGCCGTGGTGCTGTGCACCGGCGCCCGCCAGGCCCGGGACCTTACCGTTCCCGGCCGGGAGGCCCGGGGGGTCCACCTGGCCATGGAGTATCTCACCGCCATCGGCCACAGCTCCTTCAGCGCCAAGGGGAAGGAGGCGGAGGCCTCCATTACCGCCGCCGGCAAGGACGTGGTGGTGGTAGGGGGCGGCGACACGGGCACCGACTGCATCGGCGCCGCCCTGCGCCAGGGCTGCCGCTCGGTGTGCCAGCTGGTGAAATACCCCCGCCAGCCCCGGCAGCGGGCCGACGACAACCGCTGGCCCGAATGGCCCAAGGTGGACCACCTGGACTACAGCCACCAGGAGGCCCTGGCCCGCTTCGGTGAGGACCCCCGGCGCTTCACCTCCACCGTCAAAGAGATCCTGATGGACGAGGAGGGGAACCTGCGGGGGATCAAGGTGGTCCGTCTGGAGGGGAAGAAGCGGGACCCCAAGACCGGCAAGCTCATCATGACCGAGGTGGCCGGCTCTGAGGAAGAGCTCCCCTGCCAGCTGCTGCTGGTGGCCATTGGCTTCCAGGGGCCGGAGGGCTACGTCTCCCAGGCCTTCGGCGTGGAGACCGATCAGCGGACCAATCTGGCCGCCCCGGACTACGCCACCAACGTCCCCGGCGTCTTTGCCGCCGGGGATGCCCGCCGGGGTCAGTCCCTGGTGGTGTGGGCCATCCAGGAGGGCCGGGCCGCCGCCCGGGCCGTGGACCAGTACCTAATGGGATATACCTATTTATAACTCTCTCTGTACAACATATAACACCTGCGCCCGACAGCTTGAAGACAAAAGGCTGTCGGGCGTAGGTGTTTTTGTGCTGCTGTTCGCGGGGTTGTACCGGGGCCTCTGGCCCCAGTACAGCAGACGCCAAGAGGAGATGTGAGGGATCTGTATGGAGTCCTCCCTACAGAGGGGCCTTATCCCGCTCGATCCCTCGCCGTCAAAGGCTCTGTCCTGCTGCCTGTCCTTGCTTCCTTTCCCAGGGAGACCTGGCAGCCCCTTTCTCCCTTGTATCCCCTCTTCTCCCCACCTTC
>DXEA01000205.1 GCA_019115225.1 Candidatus Evtepia faecigallinarum | reverse complement strand
GGTCCTCATGGACCTGGGGGTGGCCGGGTCGGTCTATTCCACCGGCCTGGGCGCTGCCGTCATGGTGATCATCAGCCTGACCCACTTTTTTGGCAAAAAGGGCTGCCTGCGCTTTACCTGGCCCAAGTATCAGCTGGCCCAGGTGAAGCAGTCCTTCCGCACGGGCTTTGCCACCTCGGTGCAGTATGTCTATCAGTTCATCACCATCCTGGTGTGCAACCGCCTGCTCATGGACATCAGCGGCGAGCTGGGGGTGGCGGTCTTCGGCATCGTCTTTAACGTGGCCATGGTGGCCGCCACGGTCTATGACGCCATCAGCATGGCCCTGCAGCCCATGGTCAGCACCTTCCACGGCGAGCGCAACAAGGACAACATCCGCTGTACCCTCCGCCAATCCTTCCAGGTGGCCGTGGGCATCAGCCTGCTGCTCATTGCCCTGCTGCTCTTCTTCCCCCAGGGGGTGAGCTTCGCCTTCGGCCTGCGCACAGAGGAGGAGCTGCTCATGGGGGCCTCGGCCATCCGCATCTACGCCCTGTGCGTGCTGCCGTCGGGAATCAACATGGTCATGACCTATTACTACCAGGCCCTGGAGAAGGAGTTTGTCAGCTACCTCCTCTTCACCCTGCGCTCCCTGGCCTTCTTCCTGCTCTACGGCATCCTCTTTGCCCAGGGGGGCGTGGACCTGTTCTGGTGGACCTATCCGGCCATGGAGCTGTCCACCCTGGTGGTGCTGTGCCTGTACAACAAGCGCAAGAGATCCTGGACCTATCTGGACGAGGATGACAGCCAGGTCTTCAGCGCCTTCCTGGACAGCCGGGACGCGGACCTGGGGGCGGTGGAGCAGGCGGTCTCGGCCTATCTGGAGAGCATGGACGCCAGCCCCACCCAGACCTATTTCGCCACCATTGCCGTGGAGGAGGTGTGCGGGGTGATCCTGGCCCGGGCCTTTTCGGTCAGCGAGGGGTACATCCAGTTCACCATCGTGCCCCACGAGGACGGCACCGTCACCCTCCACCTGCGGGACAACGCCCGGGCCTTCAACCCCTTTGAGATGGATACGGAGGAGATCAGCCTGGAGGAGGAGACCGGCCTGGACGCCATCGGCATCAAGATGATCAAGAGCAAGGCCAAGGAGTTTTTCTACCGGCGCTATGCCGGCTTCAACACCCTGGTGGTGCGGGTATGAAGAGCACCCCGCGCGAAAGGAGGCTGGTACAGGTGAAGGGAAAGATCCACCTGACCCTGGGGCAGAAAATCGTGGCCATGATCCTGGCCCTGGCAGTGATCCTGTGCGTGACGGCCCTGGCCGTCACCTACCGGACCTACAAGAGCCACACCATGGAGCTCTACCAGCAGCAGGCCCAGCACACGGCGGCCATCCTGGCCAGCCAGCTGGACCCGGACGCCCTGGACCGGTACTACGAGACAGGGACCATGGACGAGGACTACTATGCCGTGCAGCAGCTCATCTTCGATGTGGTGGAGAGCACGGGGGTGGAGTACCTGTATGTGGTGCGGCCCCACGGCACGGGGGTGACCTTCCTCTTCGACTCCGACATGGAGATGGGAGAGGGCGGGGACTACGAGACCGGGGGCTACTGCGCCCTGGGGACTTATGTCCAGTTAGAGGGGGCCTTTGCCGAGAACATGGACCGCTTCCTGGACGGCGAGGAGGTGGAGCCCATCGTGGCCCGGGACCCCAGCTTCGGCTGGCTGCTGACGGCCATGAAGCCCGTGCTCCACGAAAACGGCGCCGTGGCCGGCTATGTGATGGCCGACATGGACATGAACGGCATCATCGGGGAGCAGAAGAGCTTTCTGGTCATCTGCGGCAGCATCCTGGCGGTGCTGACGGCGGCCTTTGCGGCCATCTATCTCTTCCTGGCCCGGCGCAGCCTCATCCAGCCCATCCGCCAGCTGACCCAGGCCGCCCAGGCCTATGAGGGGGGCAGCGGGAGCATGGCCTTCCGGGGGATCAAGATCCGGGGCAGCGACGAACTGCGCTCCCTGGCCGACGCCTTTCAGATGATGCTGGTGGAGATCAACCTGAACAACATGGAGCACCAGGAGGTGGCCGTGCGGGAGCAGCGGCTGGAGAGTGAGCTCCAGCTGACCCGGGCCCTGAACGTCTCCCTGCTGCCCAAGGCCCTGCCGCCCCGGGAGGGGGGCTACCCCTTTGAGATCCGGGGCCGCCTGGAGCAGGGGGAGGAGCTGGCCTGCTGCTTCTATGACTACTTCCTGCTGGAGGGGGAGCGGCTGTGCCTGCTGCTGGGAGAGGTCCCCGGCCACGGCACCCCCCAGGTCATCTATACCGTCATGGCCCAGGCCACCATCAAAAGCCAGATCCGCTCCGGCCTGTCCCTCACCGCCGCCCTGACGGCGGCCAACCAGCAGCTGTATGAGGTGGGCAACGGCCTGTCCATCCAGGTGCTGGCGGGGGTGCTGGACGGGATCAGCGGCCGCTTCACCTACATCAACGCCGGCCAGCGTCCCCCCCTGGTCATGCGCAGCGGGGAGCACTATGAGTGGAGCCGGGAGCGGGTCTACGACCCCCTGGGCCAGAATGAGAACGTGGTCTATCAGGCCGAGGAGCTGGAGCTGCGCCAGGGGGACCGGCTGCTCTTCCACTCCCAGGGTCTGGACCGGCTGCGGGGGGGCAAGGGACAGGCCTTTGCCCCGGAGGGGCTCCACCTGGCCCTGAACGAAAAGAGCGTCCGCCTGGCCGGCCTGACCGACCAGCTGGAGCATCTGTCCGCCGCCGCCGGCGCCTTTACCGGCCGGTCCAGGGCCGCCCAGGGCTATGCCCTCATGGCCCTGGAGTACCGCCGGCGGGACCGGGCCCAGGCCCACTGCCTGCTCACCCCCGACGACACGGGCAGCGAGGTGCTGACCGATTTCCTCCGGGGCCAGCTGGAGGCCAACGGGATCCAGGGCGGGGCCATGGCCCGGCTGCTGGTGCTGGCCGATGAGCTCTTTGCCCTGTGCTGCCGCCGGGCCCCCCGGGACGGCCGGCTGATGGCCGAGTGTGCCATCCCGCCGGGAGAGCAGCTGGTGATCCTGCGCCTGCGGGGAGACTTAGGGGGCATCAGCCCCCTGGAGGAGCTGGAGGATGAGGCGGCAGAGCACGCCGGGGCGTTTATCAGAAAGCACTGCGACCGGCTGCTGTTTGAGCACACGGACTCCATGGACACTGCCACGGTGGTCAAGCGCCTGGCGGCAGAGGAACGGAAGCAACGGGAGGAACTGGTATGAAAGAACATGTGAGATTTTCCCTGGGAAAGAAGCTGGCGCTGGTCATCGTGCTGCTGAGCGTCACCCTGAGCCTGGTGGCCATCGTGGTCAGCTACCGCACCTTCAGCGCCACCATGAACACCTACTATGAGCGCCTGGGCACCAACCTGGTGGGCACCCTGGCCAGCCAGCTGGACCCGGAAAAGCTGGACTACTACTTTGAGACCGGCCAGATGGACGAGACCTACTACGACACCCAGCAGTTCATCCGGGACATGGTGGACAACAACGACGTGGAATACCTGTATGTGGTGCGCCCCCATGACACGGGGGTGACCTTCCTGTTCGACTCGGACATGGAAATGCCGGAGGATACCGCCGACGCCTCCTACTATGACGGGGGCTACTGCGCCCTGGGCACCTATGTGGATGTGGAAGGGGCCTTTTTGGAAAACCTGGATAAGCTGCTGGCCGGGGAGGACATCGAGCCCATCGTGGAGCACGACCCCAGCTTCGGCTGGCTGATGACCGCCATGACCCCCGTCCACCACGACGACGGCACCCTGGCCGGCTATGTGATGGCCGACATCAGCATGAACGAGGTCAAGGACACCCAGCGCACCTTCCTGGTGGGCCTGTCCGCCCTGCTGGCGGCCCTGACGGTGTTCTTCATCGTCCTGTTCCTGCTCATCCTGCGCCGGAAGGTCATCCAGCCCATCGACCAGCTCACCCAGGCCACCGGGGCCTTCATCCAGAACAACGAGGAGGAGCTGGCCAACGGCACCGCCACGGTGAACGTGCCGGCCATCCGCACCGGGGACGAGGTGGAGCAGCTGGCCGACTCCTTCCGCAAGATGCAGCAGGACATGATCTCCTACATCCGCAGCTTCATGCAGATCACTGCCGAGAAGGAGCGCATCGGCGCCGAGCTGAACGTGGCCACCCAGATCCAGGCGGACATGCTGCCCCGGATCTTCCCCGCCTTCCCCGAGCGCAAGGAGTTTGACATCTACGCCACCATGGACCCGGCCAAGGAGGTGGGGGGCGACTTTTACGACTTCTTCCTGGTGGACGAGGACCACCTGGCCCTGGTCATCGCCGACGTGTCGGGCAAGGGGGTGCCGGCGGCCCTGTTCATGGTCATCGCCAAGACCATCATCAAGAACCACGCCCAGAACAAGGAGGGCCCGGCCCAGACCTTCACCCACGCCAACGAGCAGCTGTGCGAGGGCAACGACGCGGGCCTGTTCGTGACCACCTGGATGGGGGTGCTGGAGATCAGCACCGGCAAGTTCCGCTATGTCAACGCCGGCCACAACCCGCCCCTGCTCAAGCGGGCCGGAGGCGAGTATGAGTGGCTGCGCTCCCGCCCCGGCTTTGTACTGGCGGGGATGGAGGGGATACGCTACAAGGAGAACGAGCTGGTGCTGGCGCCGGGGGATCAGCTCTACCTCTATACAGACGGCGTGACCGAGGCCACCAACGGGGACAACGAGCTCTTTGGCGAGGAGCGGCTGCTGGCCGCCCTGAACGAGGCCCCCGGCCTGTCGGTCTACGACCTGCTGCCCAAGATCAAAAAGCGCATCGAGGACTTTGCCGGCGATGCCGAACAGTTCGACGACATCACCATGCTGGGGCTAACCTACCGCGGCGAAGGAGGGACGGAGCAATGACCGAACGGATCTTTCCTGCTTCCCAGGATCAGCTGGAACGGGTGCAGGCATTCATCGAGGAGGAATTGGCCAGCTATCCCTGTTCCCCCAAAGTAAAATTTCAGCTGGATGTGGCGGTGGAGGAGATCTTTGTCAACATCGCCCACTATGCCTACCGCCCGGACCAGCAGGGGGAGGCCACCGTCCGCTGCTGCGTGGGGGGGGAGCCCCTCCAGGTGACCATTCAGTTCCTGGACGGCGGCAAGCCCTTCAACCCCCTGGCCAAGGCCGACCCGGACGTCACCCTGTCTGCCGAGGAGCGGCAGATCGGGGGCCTGGGCATCCTGATGGTCAAAAAGAGCATGGACGCGGTGGACTATACCTACGAGGATGGCAAGAACATCCTGACCATCAAAAAGAACATCTGACCTTGTGGCCAAAGAGAGGAGGAAACGGCTATGGAGCGGCTGAGACTGTGTGCCGTGGGGCCGTCGGACCAGGCATTCCTGCAATACATCCCCGCCAGCCTCCAGCCCCTGCTGGACAGGCCGGCGACGGTGTGTGTGGGCGCAGTGTATGACGGGGCCGCCTGCGGCGCTGCCCTGGCGGAGAAGTGCCCGGAGGGCTATTACCTCCGCTATGTCTTCATCGACCCTGCCGCCCGGCTGTGCGGCCTGGGGACCTACCTGGTCCGGGGACTTTTGGGCCAGGTGGCGGCCCGGGGGGCCGGAGAGCTGGCGGCGGTTTACACCCCGGAGATGATCCAGGGAGAGGGGCAGACCCTGGGGATCCTGGAGCGGGCGGGCTTTTCCCGGCCGTCGCCCTTTGCCACAAGCTTTTCCACCCGCCTGGGGGACATCCCCCCGGTGAAGGCAGACCTGCCGGCAGAGCTGGCGGTCTGCAGCGCCCCGGACCTGCCGGCAGCGTACCGGCAGGCCTATGAGCAGCTGATGGCGTCGGGCAGGGTGCCGGGGTTTGCCCGGTATGACCGCCTGGAGGACCCCTGGCCGGCCCTGTGCAGCTTCTGCATGACGGCGGGGGAGCTGCGGGGGTGGTTCCTGGTGGACCGCCGGAAGGAGGGCTGCCACCTGGCGGGGCTGTATGTGCAGCCTGCCGCCCGCCGGGGACGCACGGCGGCGGCACTCATCGCCCACACCCTCCAAAGGGCCCGGGCCCTGCTGCCCCCGGAGACGGTGGTGTGGGCCTCGGCCATCGACCGCAGCGCCTATGCCCTGTGCGGCAAACTGCTGCGCCAGGGCGGACAGGCAAAGAAAGAGACGGAGCTGTATTCCGTCTACCGGTTCTGAGCAAAGGAGGAAGCACAGATGCAACTGTATGAGAGCAAACGAAAGGCGCCGGCATCCAAGGCGCCGGCCCAGGAGCCCAAGGCGGTCTCCCGCAGCCAGATGCTCCGCCTGTCCGGGGCAGGGGAACCCCAGCCCATGTCCCCCGCCCTGCGGGAGCGGTTTGAGCCGGGCTTTGCCGCCGACTTTTCCAACATCCGCATCAGCCGGGGCCGCATCCCCGAGGAGATGGGGGTCCAGGCGGTGGCCCAGGGCACGGACATCCTCCTGGACAGCCGGGCGGGCATGGACGTGCTGGGCCATGAGCTGGCCCATGTGGTCCAGCAGGCCCAGGGCCGGGTAGCGGGGGGCTATCCCGTGGTGGAGAACGCCGCCCTGGAGCATGAGGCCGATGTGATGGGCCAGCGGGCAGCCGCGGGCCTGGAGGCCCAGGTGGGCGGCTTCGGCGGGGAGACCCTGTCCATTGCCCCCATGTCCGGCGCCTCTGCCCCCGCCCAGTGCAAGCGCAGCGGGAGGAAGAAGAAGGACGAGGAGGACCCCAGCCCCCGGGAGGAGAACATCGACCTGGCGCCCATGGACCTACGGGCCGACATGACCATTGACGAGCTTGAAAACCGGCCCCAGCCGGCCTTTGAATCGGACGTGGGCCGCATGGCAGAGATGCGGCGCCAGCGCAGCGGCACCATATTTTCCAACCCCGCCGAGGTGCTGGAGGACGACCCGGACCTGGGCCTGCCCCTGGCCCCGGACCAATACCGGCGCCGCAGATAAGCAAAACACAAAGGATGTGCCGCAGGAGGAGAGAGTTCTGCGGCACATCCTTTGTCCTGTGTTGGGCCAGGGCGGGGTTGAAAAACCCACCTCACCTGTGGTATGGTGAGGACAAGATCGCCGCTGCCGGCGGGCAGCGGCGGGGAAGGACGGAGAGGGAAGATGAAAAATTTCAGGCTGTTTTGGGCGGTGGTCCGGCGGTGCCGGCTGGAGAAGGCGGTGGTGGGCTTTCTGGTGCTCTTCCTCCTTTTCTCCCTGGTGCTGCGGGGGGTGG
>DXEA01000204.1 GCA_019115225.1 Candidatus Evtepia faecigallinarum | reverse complement strand
GCTCGGACCACACCTTTCAGATGAAGGAGGGTACCCTGTACCCGGTGCTGAAAAAGCTGGAGAACAGCGGCTACGTCACCGCCTATGAGGCCGAGGCCAACGGGCGCACCCGCAAATACTACCACATCACCAAAAAGGGCCTGAAGCAGCTGGCCCGGGAGGCCGAGGAGTGGTCGGCCTACGCCCACGGGGTCAACTCCGTGCTGGGCTTTGTGACGGGGTGAGGGCGGTCCCCAGGACGCAAAAAAGGACGGCATACGCCGTCCCTTTTTCTCGTCCTATCGCAGGGGGGATTACTCCTCACCCTTCTCCTCTTCCTCGGCCTCGTCTACCAGGTCCAGGGAGAACTTGTCCCCGCAGTTGGGGCAGGTGACCTCGCCGATGTCCAGGACACTCTCGTCGATGACGATGTCCTCGCCGCAGCTGGGGCAGGCGATTTCAAAGAAATCGTCGTCGTCCAGAGCAGAGGCGCAGCAGCAGGAACCGCAGTCCTCACAGTCCTCGTCCTCCCACTCGTCAAAGACCAGGGACTCCACGTCAGACAGGTCCTCGGCCATGGTGTCCATCTCGTCGGCGATGGCTTCCACCTCCACCTCCAGGTCCTCCACGGCAAAGCCCAAATCCTCCAGGATGTCGATGATCTTGCCCAGGAGCTTGCCCTCCTTGGAGGACTCCTTATCCAGCTCCAGGCCGTCGGCCAGACCCTTCAGGTAGGCAACCTTTTCCGAAATCGTCATAATGGGTATTTCCTTTCCCGTGCCGCTTCTCAGCCCTTGGCACGCTCCAGATACTCGCCGGTGCGGGTGTCGATCTTGATCTTGTCACCGGGGTTGATGAACAGGGGCACCTTGATCTCGGCGCCGGTCTCCACGGTGGCGGGCTTGGTGACGTTGGTGGCGGTGTCGCCCTTGAAGCCGGGGTCGGTCTCGGTGACCTCCAGCTCCACGAAGGTGGGGGGCTCGACGGCAAAGACCTTGCCCTTGTAGCTGTTGACCTTGCAGAGCATGTTCTCCTTGACGAAGCGGAAGCTGTCGCCCAGGATCTCCGCAGCGATGGGGACCATGTCATAGGTCTCCTGGTCCATGAAGTAGTACAGGTCGCCGTCGTTGTAGCTGTACTCCATGTCCTTCTTCTCCACAAAAGCGTTCTCAAACTTGGCGGTGGGGTTGAAAGAGGTCTCGGTCACAGCGCCGGTGATGACGTTCTTCATCTTGGTGCGCACGAAAGCCGCGCCCTTGCCGGGCTTGACGTGCTGGAACTCCACTACCTGCATGACCTGGCCGTCCATCTCAAAGGTTACGCCATTCCGAAATTCGCCGGCAGAAATCATAGTACTCATCCTCCAAACAAAATTGGCCCAGTCGGCTTCCCGCCGACGGCGCCCTTCTTCCGGTGTGCCCCAGGGTGGGCATCTCCCGCAGAACACGGCCGCGCAGCAGCCGTATTTCTTCTCATAAGCGTTTTCTATTTTACAATACCTTGCGTGCTTTTGCAAGGGATTTTCCCCGCTCTGCTCCATTTCAGAGCATTTTCTTCCCCCTTTCCCCCTCTTCCAGGGCTGCCAGATAGGCTTTCTTCATGGTCAGGGCATCCCCGTCCTGGGTACCGGCGCTCTCGCAGATCACCCGTGGCCTCCAGCCCCGGCGGGCGATGGCCCGGCACAGGGGGAGGGGGTCTGGGCCGAAATACGGCTGGTCAAAGGTCAGGTGGCGGGCTTCGCCCCCCTTGGCCGTGTATTCGATTTTAGAAAAGTGGCTGTGGAAGCAGGCCGCCCGGTCCCCCAGCTCGGCGGCCATCCGGTCCAGCATTTCCTCCACCGCCTCCTCCCCGTCCAGGCGGCCCAGG
The DNA here is from genome assembly GCA_019115225.1 of Candidatus Evtepia faecigallinarum. Taxonomy (GTDB): domain Bacteria; phylum Bacillota; class Clostridia; order Oscillospirales; family Oscillospiraceae; genus Evtepia; species Evtepia faecigallinarum. The sequence continues at coordinate 3,422 of DXEA01000204.1, read as the reverse complement.
GAGCGGGCGTAGAGGTGGCCGAAGTCCACACAGGGCAGCAGGCGCTCTGCCGCCGTGCAGAGGAAGAGGACCTCCGTCAGGTCCCCCAGCTGGTTGATCTTGCCCATGGTCTCCGGGCAGAGAAGGATATCCGCGTAGCCCTCCTCATCGCACCGGCGGCGGACGTCCCGAAAGAAGGCCCGGGCAGTGAGCAGAGCCTCCTCCCGGCTGCGCTTTTGCAGGGCGCCGGTGTGGACCACCACCCGGTCGGCCCCCATCCACTGGGCCACCCGGCAGGCATCCAGCACATACTTGGCGGTCTTGACCTGGCTGTCCGGGGCGGGGTTGGCGGGGTTGACAAAATAGGGGGCGTGGAGGGAGAGAGCGATGCCCGCCTGAGCCGCCGCCTGGCCGATGGCCCGGGCGGTGGCCTCCCCCACGGTGACCCCCTTGCCGCACTGGTACTCATAGGCGTCCAAGCCCCGCTCCTTCAGCCACAGAGGCATGTCCTTGGACTGCTTCTTCCCCGCCGCGTAAAAGGCCTCCGGGTTGCCGGCGGTGCCGAAGAGGGCCCTCATAGGGCGCCTCCCGGCTTGGCCCCGGCCCGGAAAGGGGTCTCGATCCCATAGCGCATCCCCCGGAAAATGGTGCCGAAACGGATGGGGTGGACCAGCAGGGTGAGGACCCCGGCGTTGTTGCCCCCCCAGATGTCCGTAAAGATCTGGTCGCCCACGATGGCGGTCTCCTGGGGGGGGACCCCCATCCGCTCCATGGCCCGGCGGAAGCCCCCGGACTTGGGCTTGCCCGCGTGGCCCTCATAGGGAACGCCCAGGGCTTCCGCAAACCGCTGGGCCCGGCCGGGGCGGCGGCTGTTGGAGAGGATAAACAGGGCGATGCCCGCCTGGGCCAATGCGTCCCGCCAGGCCTCGATCTCCGGGGGCGGGGTGTGGACCCCGTATGGCACCAGGGTATTGTCCAGATCGGCCAGCAGGAGCTTGACCCCCCGGGCCCGGAGACGGGCCAGGTCGATGGCAAAGACGCTGTCAAAGTAGAAATTGGGGATGAGAGGAAAGTTCACCGTGTCACCTTCTAAGCATGCCCCCCGGCGCATAGGCTGAAACCAGACTTCTGGTTTTGGGGGACGGTCTGTGTCCCCTGATTATACACGAAGGGAAACCAATGGACAAGGGGGTTCCGTTTTATGACACATCCTTCCCTGCGGCAGTTCCTGCTCACGCCGCCCCAACAGCTGGCCCAGGCCAAGGCCTGGGGCCTGCCTTTGGCACACATGGCCTACCGGCTGGACGAGACCGGCCAGCTGCGCCAGACGGCCCTGCCCGGCGAGACCAAGGGGGGCCTGATGCTGGTGGGGGCGGACGAGACGCCGGTGGGCCGGTCCGACCCCCGCCGGGCGGTGCGGGAGATCCTGGCCGTGTGCCAGGCGAGAAATTACGGCGGCGTGATCCTGGACATCGAGCAGGCCCCCACCCACTTCCTGGCCCAGCTGATCCAGGGGCTGGAGGAGGGGTTATCTTTGCGCCGGCGGACCCTGTTCCTGCCAGAGACCTATGCCGGCTATTCCCACCGGGCCAGCCTCTACTTTTCCTCGGCCCTGTCGGGGGGCTCCCTGCGGCGGCGGCTGGAGACGGCGGCGGACACCTATGGCCCCCACCGGCTGGTGCTCTGCCTGCGCCGGGCCCGGGATGACTTCTTCCTGCCCTCGGTGAAGGGCCGGGGGCGGCCCATCTCCCAGGAGACCCTGGACCGCCTCATCCAGCGGATGCACCCCTCCATCTTTTTCTCCCAGGACCTATGTACCCACTATTTCACTTACATGAGCCGGGAGACCGGGGCCCATTTCGTCCTCTTCGACGACGGGGAGAGTCTGGCCAAAAAGCGGGCCATCGCCCAGGAGACCGGCATCACCCGCTTCTTCCTCCTCTACCCCGAGATCGAAGACTTTCTTCCCCATCTAACGGGCCGCAATGTGGAAAAAACCGCCTCCGCCACTGGCTGAACACAGGCGAAAAAGCGTCGCAGACTTCCAGCGCCCGCAGGCGCTGGAACCAATTCCAATGAATTTTTCGGCTCCGCCGGGGAAAAAATACTTCTCAGCCGCAAGTGTGCGGGCCAACAGGCCCGTGCGCGCAGTCGGCTGCCATCCCCAAAATTGAGAGCCCAGCGCAGCGGGTCTCAATTTTCTTTCCATAAAAAGCCCTGTCTGATTTGCGTCAGACAGGGCTTTTATGTTATCAATAATACTTTTTGCGGTTCTTCCGCGCTGCCTCAGACTTCTTGCGGCGCTTCACGCTGGGGCTCTCATAGTGCTCTCTTTTCCGCACCTCAGCCAGGACGCCGGACTTGGCACAGCTGCGCTTGAACCGCTTCAGAGCGCTTTCCAGAGATTCATTCTCGCGCACATGAATTTCAGACATTCGTTTTCCCTCCCTCCGAAGTGGTGGACTCAATCTTCCACGCACCAAAGGGCCATCGTAAAATATGGCTTTAACAGTGGTATTATATGCAATTCTTGCTCTGTTGTCAAGTCTTATTCCCAATAAATTCACACTGAGGGCAGGTTTTGTGGAAAACCCTCAGGCCTTGGGCTTCAGGATCAGGTTGACCAGCTTGTCCGGCACGTGGATGACCTTCACGATCTCCTTGCCCTCCATGAGCTTGGCGATCTTGGCATCCGCCGTCACCACGGCCAGCACGGCCTCCTGGTCGCTGCCGGTGGGCACGGTCACGGTGGTCTTGAGCTTGCCGCCTACCTGGACGGCGATGGTGACCTCCGAGGCCACCGTCTTGCTCTCGTCATACACCGGCCACTGGGAGGTGGTGGCCATCCCCTCGAAGCCCTGCTGCTCCCACAGCTCGTCGGCCATGTGGGGGGCGAAGGGGGCCAGGAGCTGGAGCAGGGTCTTGAACTCCGCCTGGTTGACCCCCTTGTCATAGAACTGGTTGGTGAGGGTCATGAGGGCCGCGATGGCGGTGTTGAACTTCATGCTCTCGATGTCGTCGGAGACCTTCTTGATGGTCTTGTGGATGAGGGCCTCGTTGTCCTTGCCGTACTCCTTGGCGGGGGTGAGCTGGTCGGCCAGGTTCCAGATGCGGTCCAGGAAGCGCTTGCAGCCCTTGACGGCGTTGTCGGACCAGGCGGCCGCCTTTTCAAAGTCACCGATGAACATGATGTACATGCGCATGGTGTCCGCGCCGTACTGGGCCACCACGTCATTGGGGTTGACCACGTTACCCCGGCTCTTGGACATCTTCTCGCCGCCCTCGCCCAGGATCATGCCGTGGCTGGTGCGCTTGTGATAGGGCTCGGGGAAGGGCACCACGCCCAGGTCATAGAGGAACTTGTGCCAGAAGCGGGAGTAGAGCAGGTGGAGGGTGGTGTGCTCCATGCCGCCGTTGTACCAGTCCACCTGGCCCCAGTAGTT
>DXEA01000203.1 GCA_019115225.1 Candidatus Evtepia faecigallinarum | reverse complement strand
TGCAGCCCCCATTCTGGTGGGATGGGCTTCCGGCTATCTTGATATACGTTCTATGTACGATGTGCAGATTTCCTCTCGTTATAACGATGTATCCGACGAAGAAAACCTGCCCGATGGCAATTACGAACTTGTAACGGATTTTCTATCAGAACATGGGATTGCAACTGACTATGATTGCACCTTTTCTCTTTATTTGCCGAGCAAGGACGATTTTCATCACCGAATGAAATACGACTTTCCTGTTGTGGCAATTTCTTTAAGTGATTACAACACCATTCGCAAAATGCTGGGATATGAGCCGATCACTTTATCAGAGGACGAGTTCACAACACAGTGGCAATCCATTGCCACCCGGGAAGAACGGGCTCTCTTTTTGACCGAGCACGGCAGCATCGTGACAGACGCCGGGGCGCTGACCCTTTCCGAAGATTCTTTTTACCAGGACGCGATTGGCGAAACGGTTTATAACTCTTATACGGAGGTACTCTATGTATTTCCAGATAGTATCTGCGAAAACTTACTCCCGGTGATTCGGAACCGTTATATCATGACGACGGAAAGCATTTCCTATGAAAATGCCCGTGCGTTAGAACAGGTTTTTTCAGTCGAGTATCCAGAAATAACCGATACCGGCGTCAGTTATGCCATTCGCTTGAGTACCCTGCAAGTCAATACCACAAAAGCAAGTAATTTTGTTTTACAGGCGTCTATGCTCTATGCAGCTGTTGTGCTGATGGTGATTTGTCTTACGGTGTTATCTTTGCAGCAACTTTTGGATGCAAGCCAATATAAATATCGCTTCTCGGTACTTCGTAAATTGGGTGTGGAAGAGACCCACATAGGCAAACTGGTATTGAAACAATTAGGCATCTGGTTTGGGCTGCCAATCGTTGTCGCCATCATCGTGTCCACAATGGTCATAATTTATTTTATTCAAACGATCTCGGCAGAGATCTCCGCCTACGTAGGCTTTGCCGCCTTGCTGCCCCGGCTGGGCATGACGGCAGGCATCCTCGCCCTGCTGCTGGTCTGCTACTTTTTGAGCACCTGGCTGCTCTTTCAGAAAAGTATGCAATAGCAGCCGCCATCCCTCGACGAACCCCTCCCCTTGTGGTATACTAAGCAAACACAGTATTCCCAAGAGGAGGGGTTTTTGTGGGGAACCCAAAGCCGTTAAAACGAATTTGTCTGGGCATCCTGGCCCATGTGGATGCCGGCAAGACCACCCTCTCTGAGGCCCTGCTCTACACCGCCGGGGCCATCCCCGCCCTGGGGCGGGTGGACCACCGCAGCTCCCTGCTGGACCAGCACCAGCTGGAGCGGGAGCGGGGCATCACGATCTTTTCCAACCAGGCCCGCTTCCGGACGGCGGACCTCTCCGTCACCCTGTTGGACACCCCCGGCCATGTGGACTTCTCTGCCGAGATGGAGCGCACCCTCCAGGTGCTGGACTATGCCATTTTAGTTCTCTCCGCCGCCGACGGGGTCCAGGCCCACACGGAGACCTTGTGGCGGCTGCTGCGCCGGCGGCAGATCCCCACCTTTCTCTTCCTCACCAAAATGGACCTGCCCAACCCCGGCCGGGCCGCCCTGATGGCGCAGCTGAAAAAGCAGCTGGACGAGGGGTGTGTCGACTTCACCGCCCGGGACGAGACCTGGGCCGAGGCCGTGGCCCTGCGGGAGGAAACCCTCCTGGACCGCTATTTGGAGACCGGGGAAATCACCCCCCGGGACGTCTCCGGCCTCATCCGCCTGGGCAAGCTCTTCCCCTGCTTCTTCGGGGCGGCGCTGCGCCTGGAGGGGGTGGCGGAATTTTTACAGGGCTTATCCGACTTCACGGAAGCCCCCGTCTACGGGGATGATTTTTCCGCCCGGGTTTTTAAGATCGCCCGGGACAGCCAGGGCAACCGCCTCACCTTCGCCAAGGTCACCGGCGGGACCCTGGCCGTCCGGGCTCCCCTGGCCTACCTCCCCGCCCACGGGGAGGAACTTGAGGAAAAGGTCACCCAGCTGCGCCTGTATGCCGGGGCCAGGTTCCAGACGGCGGAGAGCGTCACCGCCGGGCAGGTGTGCGCCATCCTGGGCCTGAGCGAGACCTACCCCGGCCAGGGCTTAGGGGCCGCGCCCCCCGCACCGCCCCCCCTGCTGGAGCCGGTGCTCACCTATCGTCTCGTCCTCCCCCCGGACTCTCCCCCCCAGGTCCTGTGGCCCAAGCTGCGGCAGCTCCAGGAGGAGGACCCCCAGCTCCACCTGACCTGGGACGAGCACAGCCGCCAGATCTATGCCCGCCTCATGGGCCAGGTGCAGATTGAGGTGCTAAAGAGCCTCATCGCCCAGCGCTTTGACGTGGAGGTGGAGGTGGACGCGGGGCAGATCCTCTACAAAGAGACCATCGCCGCCCCCGTGGAGGGGGTGGGCCACTACGAACCCTTGCGCCACTACGCCGAAGTCCACCTGCTCTTAGAACCCCTCCCCCGTGGCTCCGGCTTAGTCTTCGACACCCAGTGCAGCCTGGACCTGCTGGACCGGAACTGGCAGCGGCTGATTTTAACCCACCTGGCCGAGCGCACCCACAAGGGGGTCCTCACCGGGGCCCCCATCACGGACATGAAGCTCACCCTTCTCTCCGGCCGGGCCCATGTGAAGCACACCGAGGGGGGCGACTTCCGCCAGGCCACTTATCGGGCCGTCCGCCAGGGGCTCATGCAGGCGGAGAGCATTTTGTTAGAGCCCTGGTACGCCTTCAAGCTCACCCTCCCGGCGGAACAGCTGGGCCGGGCCATCAGCGACCTGCAAGCCATGGGGGGCACCTTTGACGCCCCGGAGAACGACGGGGTCACCGCCGTCCTCACGGGCACCGCCCCGGTGTCCGCCATGAAGGACTACCCCCTGGAAGTGGCCGCCTACACCAGAGGGCGCGGGGTCTTTGCCTGCTCCCTCCACGGCTACGCCCCCTGCCACGACCAGGACAAGGTGGTCAAGGCCGCCGCCTACGACCCCGAGGCCGATTTGGACCACACCCCCGACTCGGTCTTCTGCGCCCACGGGGGCGGCTTTACGGTGAAGTGGCGGGACGTGCCGGAGTATATGCACCTGGAGAGCTCCTTCCCGGTCCGCCAGGGGGAGGAAGCCCCGCCGGTCCCCCGGGTCTATACCAAGAACTTAGACATCGACGAGAAGGAACTGGAGGCCATTTTCGAGCGCACCTTCGGCCCCCAGCGCCGCCGGGAGTATCAGTTTTTGGGCAGCGCCGCCCGCCCCGCCCCGGAGCGCACCATCGCGCCCCCCAAGCAGCAATACCTCATCGTGGACGGCTACAACATGATCTTCGCCTGGGACGCCCTGAAACAACTGGCCCATGAGGATTTGGACGCCGCCCGCCAGCGCCTGTTGGACATTCTGAGCAACTACGCCGGCTACAAGCAGTGCCGCCTGGTGGTGGTCTTTGACGGCTACAAGGTCAAGGGCAACGCCGGCACCACCACCGACTACCACCACATCCAGGTGGTCTATACCAAGCAGGACGAGACGGGGGACATGTTCATCGAAAAGCTCTTGCAGGAAATTGGGAAAAACTACGCCGTCCGGGTGGCCACGTCCGACGGGCTCATCCAGCTCTCGGCCCTTCGGGCTGGCGTTTTGCGCCTGTCCGCCGACGAGCTGTGGCGGGAGGTGGAGTGGGTGGGCCGGCAGATCGACCAGGTCCTGGCCGACCTCAACCGCAAGGGCCACCTCACCCAGCGCCACTGAGAGGGGGAAAGGAGACGCCATGGTCATCGCCCTCATCACCGGGGCCTCCAGCGGCTTAGGGCGGGAGTACGTCCGCCAGCTGGGCCGGGACCCCAGGGTCCAGGCCATCTGGGCCGTCGCCCGCCGCCGGGAGCGGTTAGAGGCATTGCAAACCCTGGTCCCCTGCCCCGTCCGCCCGGTCCCCCTGGACCTGACGGCGGCGGACAGTCTGGACCAACTAAAGCAGCTCTTGGAAACTGAGAAACCCACCATCCGCCACTTAGTGTGCGCGGCGGGGTTTGGCAAAATCGGAGACATCGCCCGGATGGACCTGTCGGACAGCTTAGGCATGATCGACCTGAACTGCCGGGCCGCCGTGGGGGTGACGGAGCTCTGTCTTCCCTACCTGACCCGGGGCAGCCGGGTGGTGGAAATTTGTTCCACCGCCTCCTTCCAGCCCCTCCCCGGCCTGGGGACCTACGCGGCCACGAAAGCCTTTTTGCAGAGCTACACCAAGACCCTCCACCACGAGCTCCTTCCCAAAGGCATCCACGTCACCGCCGTCTGCCCCTACTGGGTGAAAGACACGGAGTTCATCCCCCTGGCCCAGGGAGAGCAAGGGGGACAGTTCCGCCACTATCCCCTGGCCTCCCGCAGCCGCTCGGTGGTGACCCTCTCCCGCTGGGCCAGCGCCCTGAACCTGTGGGTGGCCACCCCCGGCATCGTCTGCACGGTCCACCGCCTGGGGGCCAAGTTCATTCCCCACTGCCTGCTGGTCCCCCTGCTGGGGCTGCTAAGAAGGCTGTGAGGACCCTTTACCTCCTTGCACAAAAAGCGAGGGACGGCAAAAGCCGTCCCTCGGTCTATGCTCTCAATCAGCTATGAAATGATAGCTGAAATCAGCTCCCCTGGAACCAAGGCTCCCGATAGTGCATCAGAATGGTCAGTGTGTTCGTCTCACTATCCCAACCGGCCTGCCAGCCCGTTTCCTGGGCCTCGCTGTTGGGGTGGTTCAGGTCACAGACCGGGACCATCAGCTCCCCATACAAGGCCCGGGCGGGGGTCAGGAATTGCTGCTCACCGCTGTACCAATAATACTTGCTGTCTCCCATCCAATAGAGATAGCAGGAAGGCTCGATGGCGCCGTAAACCCAATTCGCATACCGCTGCTCCACAGGGAACCACTCCAAGGACGCCATTATCCCGTTGTCCGCGTCCGGGTCTCCGCTGTCCCGCATCATCTGCCGCAGTTGGGCATCCAGGTCGTTCAGAGAGGCGTAGACAATCTGATCCACCACCTGCAACCGGATATCCTGGGTCTCCTCCCGGGAGATGACCTCATGGCCCGTCTGGGAGGTCTTTTCATACTGGGCGATCACGGTGATGTCCGGGTCCAGTCCCTGCTCCATCTCGTCCAGCATCCGCTGGACCATCACTACCGCCTCGGCGCGGGTAGAGGTCTTGTTGGGGCGGAAGGTGTTGTCGGGGTAGCCCTGCAACACCCCAGCCTTCACGGCCTCGTTGACGTAGCCCTTCATCCAGTCCAGGATGTCCGCGTTGTCGGCAAAGGGCAGTGCTTCCCCGTCGTATGCGTTGGCGGGGTTCACCAGACCCAACGCCCGGTCGGTCATCAGAGCAATTTCATACCGGGCAATCTCCTTCTCGGGCCGGAAGTTTTTGCCGTTGTAGTCATCGGGCACCACCATGCCAGAGTACAGCGCGGCATCTGTCCAGCCCTGGGTAGTCAGCCAATGGCTGTCCATGTCATTGAGCCGGGGGGTATATTCCTCGTTGATTACCGTAAATACCAACCCAGTTCTGGCGTTATTCTTCATCCACGCCACCGTCTCACTGTCCGGGGTCAGGTGAATGGCATCCAGCAGCATTTTGGTGAACTCGGCGCGGGTGATGGTCTTTTCGGGTTTGAAAGTCCCGTCGGGATACCCGTCCACCCAACCGGAGGCAATGGCCGTCTCGATCTCCTTTTGCGCCCAATGGCCCTGGATATCGGACAAACTCTTACTCCCATCCCCCGGCGCTGCCGCTGCCAGGGGGATCATCAGCGCCGCGGCCAGGACCCCCGCACAATACCTGTTTGACACGTCTCATCCTGTGTCACTCCTTCCTTTTCTTCTCGGCAGGAAAACTACTCCTGCTATTATTAAGACGTTTCCCGACCAAAAATGCAACTACTTTTTTCAACTTTTTTTCATGCTGCCGTTCTCCCCCGCCCTTTGACAGGATTTTTCAAAACAGCCTTGGGGCAGCAGCGGCCCTGGGTGTGGAAAACCATCACCAAATTTCCTCCCTCTCCCTCACGCGCGCGAGATGCTCTGTTGGAGGAATTTCTGTTGGGTAATTTCTGTTAGGTAGGGGGTCACCTGCGGCCCCGCCCCCGGCCGGGTATGGACTGTACCAAGTTTCATTTTGACCCGTGTCAGCCATGGACGGGGTCAGGTTCTGGCCCGTGCCCGGTGGAAAACTTCCCTCCTCCTCCTGGTTTTCCACCTCACTTTCCACAGCCTCCCGGGCCGGGGGCAGCTCCACATGCCGGGTCATGTGGGGCACGTACAGATAGGTCCGGGCCGCCGCGCCGGGGTAGAAGAGGTCCCGGTAAATGAGCCCCGCCTCCTCCAGCTCCCGCAGCCAGCGCTTGATGGTGCTCTCCCCCTTCTTCAGGGTCTTGGCCAGCCGGCCCACGGTGTAGACCACATACACCCAGCCGTCCTCGTCATACCACCCGCTTTTCCGGGATAAGCTCCCCCGGTCCAGCAGCAGGGCATAGACCACCGTCGCCCCGATGCTCAGGTCCAGATGGAAGAGGTTTTTTGGCAGGGGCGCGAAGTTTTCCAGCTGGGTGCTGGGGGTGTAGGGCACCATGTCCCACTGGTATTTGATGGAAAATCCATAGTCCTTTTTCGTCATAGTCACGCAGACCTCCCTTCACTAAACGTGAAAACAGGCCCTTTTCGTGTATGCAAACGTACACGTTTTTCCAAAAAAATTTTTCTTTTTTTCGATTTTTTCGCGAAAACAGGCCCCCAGTCCCAAAACCCGGACTGGAGGCCCTTTGCCCCCCTCCCGCCGGCACGCCCCGGCAGAGGGGATTTTTTGTGTAATTTTTTCGGGAAATTCCCGTCCCTTTTCAGTCCAGCAGACCCAGGGCCAGGAGCTTGGCGGCCATCTCCCGGGACCCCATCACCCACAGCAGATCCCCCGCCCGCAGGGTCAGGCTGGGGTCGGGGGTGGGGATGGGCAAAAGGTCCCGCTCCAGGCCGATGAGGATGGCGCTCCAGTCGGTCTTGATGCCGCTCTCCCGCACGGCCTTGCCCACCTGGGGCATGGCCTTCTCCAGCTGGATGCCGTAGCACAGCAGCTGGCCGGTGCTCTCGGCCTCCTGGGCGGCCACATAGTCCCGCAGGGTGACCATCTCCCCCAGCTGGGCCAGGCCGTCCTTGGCCTGGATGCGGCAAAAATTCTCCAGCTGCCGGGGGCTGCCCATCACTGCCAGCCGGTCGCCGCTGCGCACCGTCCACTTGCCCTCGGGCACGTTCCAGTGCCGGCCCGCCCGCCAGACCTGGATCACCTGCACATGGTCCCGCCGGCCCCAGTCCAGCTGGTTGAGGGTCCTGCCGTCCTGGGCGTAGTCCGCCGGGCAGGCCAGGGTGGTCACATAGAGCTGCTCGGTGAGCCACTGGTGGGCCTCCTCCTCCCCGGTCTCCTGGCCGAAGCGGGCGGCCAGGCGGCGCTCGTTGAAGTTGGCCAGAAAGCGGGCCTCCACCTCCAAGTAATGCCCCGCCAGGCGGTTGGAGTGGGTGGCCAGCCACACCACCGGCAGCACCACCAGCACCGTCCACAGGGGGCTGACCGCCGGGAAGATCGCCACCACCGGCACCACCGCCAGCACCACCGCCACCCCCAGGCGCAGGACCATGAGGGCGGTGAGGATGACCCGGCTGGACACCTTTTCCAGCCACAGGGCGGTGAAGAACCGCCGCCGCACCCGCAGCATGGCCGGCAGCAGCAGGGCTAATGCCAGATAGATCACCACGCAGGTGATGACCCGGCCCAGCCACACCCGGTCACCGGCGGCAATGAGCAGCACCGGCAGCAGCCGCCGCACCCCCAGCAGCACCACCCCCAGGGCCAGGACCCCATAGAGGGCAAAGCTGCGGAAATAGCCCTGGAGGAAGCGGGTCCAGTCCCCCGGCTCCCGCTGGCGGCGGCGGATCTGGCCCCACCGGTCCAGGGCGGCCAGGAAGGCTTTGGGCAAATGCCTCTCCAGCCAGGCCACCATGGGCCGGGACAGGCGGAGCACAAAGGGGGTGGTGAAGGTGGTCAGCACCGACACGGCCACGATGATGGGATAGAGAAAGGCCCCCGTGACCCCCAAGGACTGCCCCAGGCCGGCGATGATGAAGGAGAACTCCCCCACCTGGGTCTGGGCGGCGGCGGCGGGGAGGGCCCTGGGCAGGGGCTCCCCGGCGGCCAGGGCGCCGATGGTGAGAAAGACCAGCTTGCCCACAATGGCCACCACCGACAGCAGGAGGATGGGCCCCAGATAGGTCCAGATCATCCTCGGCTGGACCATGAAGCCCACGGAGACGAAAAAGACCGCTCCGAAGAGGTTCTTGCAGGGGGTGACCAGGTGCTCCACCTCCTCGGCGTGGATGGTGCCCGCCAGAAGGGACCCGGCCAGGAAGGCCCCCAGCTCGGTGGACAGGCCGATCTCCTCGGCCAGGATGGCCATGAGAAAGCACAGGCAGAGGGAGAAGATCAGAAGGACCTCCTCGTTCATGAGGCCCCGCAGCTTTTTCATCAGCGTGGGTACCAGGAAAATCCCTAAAATCAGCCACATGGCCAGATACAGGCACAAAATGCCCAGCCGCTGGGCCAGGGCCCAGCCGCTGATGATCTGGGAGACGGCGATGGTGGACAGGACCACCATGGCGAAGATGGCCAGAATGTCCTCGATGACCAGGGTGCCCATGGCAAGGCCGGAGAAGGGGGCCTCCTTCAGGCCCATATCCTCCACGCTCTTCATG
>DXEA01000024.1 GCA_019115225.1 Candidatus Evtepia faecigallinarum | reverse complement strand
ATGTTCCCTATGGCCATTCTCGCCTGGCAGGGAAAGGACGTCACTGCGTTTGCTGCTGCGCAAATGTTCTATCCTGCGGCTGGTCTGATGCTGGCAAAGCTGCTGTGTGAGCAAGAGAAGCGTCTGCTCCCCAAAAGGCTTTTTGTTGCCTTCCTCATTATGGCAGTACTGATGACGCTAGGGTGTCTTGCGATGCTCTTTTTTTCAGCGGATGTGATTGGATCGTGCGCAAATATTTCCGTAAGTTTTGGCTCTCTGGTGCTCCTTAGCCTATGCCTTTCAGAAAAAAAGGACGCTCGCATCGCTTATGGCCTGAACGGGAAAAATTGGCGTCTGTCTATCTTTTTGTTCCTCCTCTTTGTCCTTTTGGAGTTTGTCGCTAATGGATTGTATCTCACCCTGGCGACTACAGGAGACCTATCCGATGGGTTCAGGATATCGTATTTCTATCTAATAGGAGCAATATCTGTGTTCCCAATTGCGTGGTGCACCAGTGTCCCATTGCTTCTGGGAGAGGAGTACGGCTGGCGTTTCTATTTTCAACCGATGCTGCAAAGACGATTCGGTTTGCGATGGGGTGTGCTGCTGTTTTCCTTGCTTTGGAACGTGTGGCATCTGCCATTGGTATTGTTTCTCTGGGCCCCCATGGCCGATGCGACGTTGGTACAGCTCATTTTAACCCGGCTTGTTTCCTTGACTGCCCTATCGATTTTTATGGCCTATGTCTACATGAGGACGAGCAATGTGTGGTTGGCGATGCTGATCCATGGTTTTGTGAACAGCTTTTCCAGCGAAGCAAGCCTAGTACAAGAGGTGGAGGAAAAAGGGCTGGAGTTTTTGTCCAGTGACTGGGAACTTCTTGGCATTAGGACGCTGATCCTGGTGGTGTTATTTGTGCCGTTTTTGTTTTCTAACGTGTTCCGGAAGAAAACGGCTGGAGCAGAGACATAGAGCCTGCCAAGCGGTGATTCCTTTGTTGAGGTGCTTGCAGCCGATCGTGCCTCCTGAATACAACAGCCCCGGCAGTCTGCAGACTGCCGGGGCTTCGTTCCGCTTGGCGATGGTCGGTCAGGTGGTAATCACACTGATGCAGCGGGTGGCCTCCAGGATGGCCGGGGTGTCGCCGGAGGCTGGTGTGAGGGTTTTCCACAGAGAGATGGGGCTTCTGCCACGTTGGGTACGCAATCGCCCCCTCATCCGACCCGGCTGACGCCGGCCCACCTTCCCCCGAGGGGAAGGCTAAGGCGCCTGCGGCGCTGTGGGTTTCCGCTGGCGTTGTGGCATTGTCGCACGGTGTCGTACGAAAACTCCCACGCGTGCGACTGGTTCGTTGACAAAGTCCCACGCGTGTGATATGGTTGAACCAACGAGGAAACAACACAGGAAAAGGAGGCGGACTATGGCTGCTATACTCCCCCAGCGAGAAACGCTGGAAGTCGAATTCAAAAGCGACTGCGCCAAGCTCTCCGACAGTGACCTGGTGGATGCCGTTGTAGCCTTTGCCAATACGGCAGGGGGGACCATCTATCTGGGCGTGGAGGACGACGGTACCGTGACCGGTCTGCACCAGGCCCACCGGGACTATACCCGGCTGGCCGCCTTTCTGGCCAACAAAACCGTGCCCCCCGTGTCCGTGCGGGCGGAACTGTTGGAGGAAGAGAAGGAAGTGCTGGCCATTCACGTCCCTAAGTGCCGCAGTGTGGTGGCCTCCTCCGCCGGCAAGATTCAGCGGCGCAGGCTGAAGGCCGACGGCACCCCGGAAAACGTGCCCATGTATCCCTTTGAAATCTCCTCCCGCCTGAGTGAGCTGTCCCTGCTGGACTTCTCCGCCCAGCCGGTGCCCGGCGCGGTCTATGAGGACTTGGACCCTTTGGAGCGGGAGCGCCTGCGGCAGCTGATCCAGACCTACCACGGGGAGGTCACCCTGCTGGAGCTGTCGGAGGAAGAGCTGGACAAGGCGCTGCAGCTGGTGGTGGAAGCCGACGGCACCCTTCTGCCCACCTATGCCGGGATGCTGCTGCTGGGCCGCCGGGAAAAACTGCGGACGCTGGTGCCCACGGCAGAGGCCGCCTTTCTCATGATGCACGGCAGCGAGGTGAGCACCAACGAGACCTTCTACCTGCCTCTGCTGGCCGCCATCCAGCGGCTGCTGGACTTCGTCCAGGCCCGCAACCCCGAGCAGGAGATGGACTTTGGCATGTTTCGTCTCTCCATCCCCGCCTTTGACCACCGGGCCGTGCGGGAAGCGGTGGTCAATGCCTTTTCCCACCGGGACTATACCCGGCTAGGCCGGGTCCTGGTACGCATGGACGAGAGCGGCCTGACCGTGAGCAATCCCGGCGGTTTTATCGAAGGGGTTTCTATCGAAAATATCCTCAACGCCCAGCCCCACGGGCGCAACCCCGTGCTGGCCGATGCCCTGAAGCGGATCGGGCTGGCAGAGCGGTCGGGCCGGGGGGTAGACCGGATTTATGAGGGGTCCCTGCGCTATGGCCGGGATTTGCCCGATTACTCCGAAACCACCGCCACCAGCGTTACCCTCTTCATTCCCCAGGGAACCCCCGATAAACATCTGGTCTCTTTGCTGGTCCGGCAGCAGCAGCGCACAGGTGTCCCCATGCCCCTCAACGCCCTGCTGGCCCTGAACGCGCTGAAACAAGCCCGGCGCATGACCGCCGCCGAGCTGAGCCGGGAGACCCGTATTCCCGAGACTAAGCTGCGGGCCACCATGGAGCATCTGTTAGAGAGCGGCCTTATCGAAGCCATGGGCACCGGCAGAAGCCGGGTCTATCTCCTGGGGGCCAGGTCCTACCAGGACCCGGTAAAATATGTGCGCCAGACGGACATTGACCAGCTGCGCTATCCGGAACTGGTGGAGAAGCTGGCCCGGCAAAAGGGGGCCATTACCCGAAAGGATGTGGTGGAATTACTCCATCTCTCCTCCTCCCAGGCCTACCGGCTGCTGCAGAAAATGGTGCGGGAAGAGCGCTTGGCCCGCCGGGGCAAAACCAGCAGTGTCCATTACACCCCTGTGGAGAAACCCGGCCGGGGAGGCTGAGCCCCGCCTTGCAATCCCAAGGATTTTGCAGTATCCTTAACACATCAGAACCACAAAAGGAGGGATCACGCCATGGCCTACGGCTCTGTGAAATGCTGCCTGCAGTGCGCCACCTGCTCCCTGGTGGCCGGCTGCCTGTGCCGGGCGCTGAAATTCCTGTCCCAAAAGGACAGCCGCGTCAAAGAGGAAGCCCGCCTGTGGCCCCGTGGCAAAACCCTGCGCCTGGAGATCCCCGGCGCCAAGGGCTTCACCGTCACCGCCTCCCACCAAGGCTTCCAAAAGCTCCCCCAGGATACCCCGGGGGATGTGACCATCCGCTTCAAAAGCCCCGCCGACGCCTTCCGGGTCTTTACCGGCCAGCTCAGCGTGGCCCAGGCCTATGCCCAGCACCGCTTCACCCTGCGGGGCAACATGGGTCTGGCCATGCCCTTCGTGCGCTGCGTGGACATCGCCGAGGGCTATCTCTTCCCCGCCTTCCTGGCCAAACGCATCCTCAAGCGTCCCGCCAGGAAAGAAGTCTCCACCGCCCTGGTCTATCTGGCGGTGCTGTTTGGAGGTATCGTCCCATGTCTGCCTACTATGAGTTCAAGCTCCCCACAAAGCTCCTGTCGGGCGACGGCGCCCTGGAGCACATCCCCCACGAGCTGACCGGCCTGGGGGCCCACCGCCCCCTGCTGCTCAGTGACCAGGGGTTGGAGGCCGCCGGCACCGTCCGGGTCCTCCATGCCGCCCTGGTCCAGGGGGGCATGCCCGCCGCCGAAACCTACTGCCACGTCCCCCCCGACTCGTCCATCGACACCGTCAACCACATCGCCGCCCTCTTTCGGGAAAAGAACTGCGACAGCCTCATCGCCCTGGGGGGCGGGTCGGTCATCGACACCGCCAAGGGGGTCGGCATGGTCCTGGCCCAGGCCGGCCACGACCTCATGGACAGCGCCGGCTGTGAGGTCCTGCCCCGGGGGGAGCACGTCCCCTTCGTGGCCGTGCCCACCACCGCCGGCACCGGCAGCGAGGCCACCCTGGTGGCCGTCATCGCCGACCCCAAAGAGCAGGTCAAAATGGAGTTTCTCAGCTACCACCTCCTGCCCGACGTGGCGGTGCTGGACCCCCGCATGACCCTCACCCTGCCCCCCCGCATCACCGCCTCCACGGGCTTTGACGCCCTGGTCCACGCCATCGAGGCGGCCACCTGCCTCCAGCGCAACCCCGTCAGCGACGCCTTTGCCGAGGGGGCCATCCGCCTGCTCTGCCGGAACCTGCTCCCCGCTGTGGCCAACGGCAAGGACAAGGCCGTGCGCATGGCCATGGCCAACGGCAGCCTCCTGGCCGGGGCCGCCTTTTCCAACTCCATGGTGGGCCTGGTCCACGCCATCGGCCACGCCCTGGGGGGCGTGTGCCATGTGGCCCACGGGGAGGCCATGACCATCCTCCTGCCCGCCGTCATGGCCTACAACCTGGATAAGTGCCGGGAGCGCTACGCCGAGCTCCTCCTCTTCGTGGCCGGCCCCGAGGTCTATGCCGCCACCCCCCCGGCGGAGCGTGCCCAGAAGACCATCGACACCCTCATCCACCTACGCCGCCGCCTGGCAGACCTCACCGGCCTGCCCACCACCCTGTCCCGGACGGGCAAGGTCCAGCCGGCGGACTTCCCCGCCGTGGCCCGCAAGGCCCTCAACGACGGGGCCATCATCGTCAACCCCGCCCAGGCCGACTATGACGACGTCCTGGCACTGCTGAAGGAGGTATGGGCATGAGTGACAACGCCGCCCATGTGGCAAAGATCCAAGAGACCGTGGCCCGCCAGCGGGCCTTCTTCCACACGGGGGCCACCCGGCCCGCCGCCGTGCGGGTGGCCGCCCTGAAGCGGCTGAAAGCCGAGATGAAGCGCCGGGAGAAGATCCTCTTAGACGCCCTCCAGGCCGACCTGCACAAGTCCCACTTTGAGGGCTACATGTGCGAGCTGGGCCTGTGCCTGGACGAGCTGGGCTTTTTGGCCAAAAACCTCACCCAGTGGTCCCGGCCCCAGCGCCGGCCCACCCCCCTGGCCCAGTTCAAGTCCAAGAGCTACGAGCTGGCCGAGCCCCACGGGGTGGTCCTGGTCATGTCCCCCTGGAACTACCCCTACCTGCTCAGCTTAGAGCCCCTCTTCGGGGCTGTGGCCGCAGGCAACTGCGTCATCCTCAAGCCCAGCGCCTATGCCCCCAACACCAGCCGGGCCATGGCCGAGCTCATCGCCGCCGTCTTCACCCCCGACTGGGTCACCGTCATCGAGGGGGGCCGGGAGCAAAACGCCGCCCTCTTAGAGCAGAAATTTGACTACATCTTCTTCACCGGCAGCGTGGCCGTGGGCAAGCTGGTCATGGAAAAGGCCAGCCGCCACCTGACCCCCGTCACCCTGGAGCTGGGGGGCAAGAGCCCGGTGATCGTGGACGAGACGGCGGACATCCCCCTCACCGCCCGCCGCCTGGCCTTTGGCAAAATTCTCAACGCCGGCCAGACCTGTGTGGCCCCGGACTACTGTCTGGTCCACCGGTCCGTGCGGGACCAGCTGGTGGAGGAACTGAAAAAGCAGTTTGAAAAGATGCTGGGGGAGGCCCCCCTGGCCAACGACCATTTTGTCCGCATCATCAACCGCAAGCACTACAACCGCCTGCAAGGTCTGCTGGAGGGGGAGACCATCCTCTACGGCGGCGGCCACCGGGACGACCCAGACGGGGAGAGCGGCTGGATCGCCCCCACCCTGGTGGCGGACACCCTGGAGCCCACCTCCAAGCCCATGGGGGAGGAGATCTTCGGGCCCATCCTGCCCATCCTCCCCTATGACGATCTGGACGAGGTCATCCGTTTCATCACCCACCGGGAGAAGCCCCTGGCCCTCTACCTCTTCACCCGGCGGCGGCGGACCAAGGAGCGCATTTTTGCCACCTGCTCCTTTGGCGGCGGATGCGTCAACGACACCATCATCCACCTGGCCAGCCACCACATGGGCTTTGGGGGCGTGGGCCAGAGCGGCATGGGGAGCTATCACGGCAAGCGGAGCTTTGATACCTTCTCCCACTACCGGGCCATCGTGGACAAGGCCACCTGGCTGGACCTGCCCATGCGCTACCACCCCTACACCCCCCTGCACGAAAAGATGATCCGAATGTTTTTGAAATGAAATCTTGGACCCGCTGCGCTGGGCTCCAAGATTTCGGGGGATGCAGCCCCCTGCGCGCAAACCCCCGGCCGCCGAAGGCGGCCGGGGGTTCACACTTGTGGGCTGAGAAGTATTTTTTCACCGGCGGAGCCGGTGAAAAAATGGATTGGAATTGGTTCCAGCGCCTGCGGGCGCTGGAAGTCTGCGACGGGTTTGCCGCCTGCGGCGGTGGGGGAGGGGAGTAGGTCATCTTGACAATGGGGGTGGCTTCTGCCTATACTGTTCCCGTCAAGATATTTTGATGTGAGGTGAGAGGATGGCGACCCATCGGGAAAAGGCCAAAGGGTTTAAGGCCCTGGGCGGTTCCGGCCTGGTGGTGGACGGCAAGGTGCTCAGCAAGGAGGAGGCCAAGGGCCTCATCCGGAAGGTGCGGGGTGGGGGATGAGCAAGACGAAGCCCACGGTGGCCTTTCTGTGCGTCCACAACTCCTGCCGCAGCCAGATGGCGGAGGCCCTGGGCAAGGCCCTGGCCGGGGAGGTCTTTCAAAGCTGCTCGGCGGGCACGGAGACGAAGCCTGCCATCAACCCCGACGCCGTGCGCCTGATGAAGGACCGCCACGGCATCGACATGGAAGCCTCCCAGCACAGCAAGCTCCTGGGGGAGCTGCCCCCGGTGGACATCGTGGTCACCATGGGCTGTGACGTATCCTGCCCCACCCTCCCCTGCCGCCACCGGGAGGACTGGGGCCTGCCCGACCCCACCGGCCAGCCGGACGAAGTCTTTCTGGCCGTCATGGACGAGATCGAGGCCAAGGTCCTGGACCTGAAAGCGCGGGTGGCCCGGGACGAACTCCCCTGACGCCCCCACACACAACGTAATCCCCCCGGACCTGTACAGGTCCGGGGGGATTTTTGGTGTTTCGGTTGGAGGGTCACGCCAGCCCCCAGCGGTCCAGGGACTGGGAGTACGCCCCCTTTCCCCGGCTTTTTTCTCTTCGCCCCTTTACGAATGGGGAAAGATTTTGTACAATGAAGGATACGCACGAAAGGAGGGGTCCCCCATGGCGGAGGCTCTGTTACAACCGAACAGCATCGTGGCCCTCCACCGCCGGGCGGTGGCCAAGCTGGCCAAGGCGGGCAGCGGGGACGCCGCCCTGCTCTATCTCTGCCTGGCCGCCGGCCAGACCGGGGCCGCTCTGCCCTGGGACCCGGCCCGGCTGGAGGCGGCCCAGGGGGTGCTGATCGAGCTGAAACT
This sequence comes from Candidatus Evtepia faecigallinarum, assembly GCA_019115225.1. Classification (GTDB taxonomy): domain Bacteria; phylum Bacillota; class Clostridia; order Oscillospirales; family Oscillospiraceae; genus Evtepia; species Evtepia faecigallinarum. The sequence continues at coordinate 688 of DXEA01000024.1, read as the reverse complement.
CATCTCCTCCGACACCCCCGTCCTCCCGCCGCCCCCCCAGAAGTTGGAGGCCGACACCCCCCCGGATTACACCACCCAGGACATCGCCATGGCCATGGAGGGCCAGAGCGGCTTCCGCGCCCTGGTGCCCGAGGTGGAGCGGCTGCTGGGCAAGGTCCTCTCCCCCGCGGATCTGAAGATCCTGTACACCATCTATGACTTCCTGGGCCTGCCGCCGGAGGTCATTCTGCCCCTGACCGGCTGGTGCCTGGAAAAGGCCCGGAAGAAGGGGCCGGGGCGGACCCCCTCCCTGGTCCAGATCCGCCGGGAGGCGTATAAATGGCAGCGGGCCGGGGTGGACACCCTGGAGGCCGCCGACGCCCACCTGCTCCGCCTGCACCGCCAGGACAGCCGGAGCAGCCATATTCTCCAGCTCCTCTTCGGCACCAGCCGCCAGCCGGTGGCCCAGGAGGCCGCCTACCTCAACGACTGGATCGACAAGGACTACTCCGACGACCTCCTCCTGCTGGCCCGGGACCGGACCCTCTTCCAGCTCCAGGAGTTCCGGTGGAGCTACATGAACGCCATCCTGGAGCGCTGGCGCAAGGCGGGCTACACCACCCCCGCCCAGGTGGAGGCGGGGGACAAGGACCACAAGTCCCACTACCGCCCCCCCGCCCCCCGGGTCACCAACGCCCCCGCGCCGATG
>DXEA01000202.1 GCA_019115225.1 Candidatus Evtepia faecigallinarum | reverse complement strand
CGCCCGGCACCCAACCCAAACCGGCTGGCGCTCAACCCCAACCCAACGCACAACCCAAACCGGCAAGCGCCCAACCCAACGCACAACCCAAACAGGCAGGCGCTCAACCCAGCGCCCAGCCCAAACCGGCTGGCGCTCAACCCAGCGCCCAGCCCAAACCGGCTGGCGCTCAACCCAGCGCACAACCCAAACCGGCGGGCACGCAACCCAGCGCCCAGCCTAAACCGGCAAGCACACAACCCAGCGCCCAGCCCAAACCGGCTGGCGCACAACCCAGCGCCCAGCCCAAACCGGCAGGCCCGCAGCCCCAACCCGCTGCCCAGGGCCAGCCCGCTCCCCAGGAGCCTCCCGCCACCGGCCAGCCCCCCCAAGGACAGGCCCCCGCCCAGGGACAGCCTGCCCCCCAAGGGCAGCCTGCCCCCAACCGGGAGGCCGCCTCTGGCCAGGAGACCGCCCAGGCCCAGGGGGCGCAGCCGCCCCGGGAGGTGGGCATCGGCCAGGACGACGGCCCCGAGCTCATCGCCTTCACCCCCGACCCCAAGGCCGCCGAGGCCCAGGCAGAGGGCGAAGGCCAGGAGGGGCAGCAGGCCCCCGAGGGCCAGCCTGACCAGGCCGCCCCTGCCCAGCAGCCCGCCTCTGCCGGCGGGACCTCTGCCCCCCAGCAGCCTGCCTCCGGCACCGGGGGCCCCCAGAAAGGACCCCGGCGGCCCGGCGCTGCTGCCGCCCCCTCTGGCGGCGGCGGGGCCGGCGCGGGCGCCCTCTCCGGCTTCCGGCCCTTCCGGGAGCGGAAGCCGAAGCCCGAGCCCCCACCCCCGCCGGACGCCCTGCCCGGCCAGCTGGTGGAGGAGTACGGCCCCGGCCTGCACGCTCTGAAGAGCAAGACCACCGTCTCCCTCCTGCTGTGCCTGCCCCTGCTGGCCCTGGCCCTGCTGGACAGCGGCGTCTTTCCGCCCCTGCAGGGTCTGCTGCCGGAGAATATCCTCCTCTGGGTCAGCTTCGCCCTCTTCCTGGTCTGCGGCGGGCTGTGCCTGGATGTGCTGCGGGAGGGCCTCATTCAGCTGACCAACCTCGCCCCCAACGGGGACTCCCTGGCCCTGCTGGCGGCGGTCTTTACCCTGGCCGACGGGGTGACCATGGTCTTTACCCCCCTGCGGGAGTCGGCCATCCCCTTCTTCGCCCCCTGCGCCCTGGTGCTGGGCTTCCACCTGCTGGGGCAGTACTGCGACCGCTCGGCCAAGTTCCAGTCAGCCCGGGTGGCCGCCTCGGTGGCCCAGTCCTATGTGGTCACCCAGGACCCCAACGTGCTGGGGGGCCAGCCCGCCTTTCGCAAGTGGATGGGCCCCCCCCGGGGCTTTGGCAGCCAGCTGCGCACCGTCAGCCGGCCGGAGGGGAAGTTCCGCCGCCTGACCCCCGTGCTTATGGTGGCCTGCCTGGTGCTGGCCCTCATCACCACCGTGGCCCACCGGCAGCCCAAGCTGGCCCTGTGGTCCCTGTCGGCCCTGTTCACCGCCGCCGCCACCCTGGGGGCCGCCCTGGATGTGAACCTCCCCCTGCGCCTGCTGGGGGGGCGGCTGGCCAAGCTGGGGGTGGCCCTGGCCGGCTGGCCCGGCCTCATCGCCGGCAAGGGGTGCAAGGCCGTCCTGCTCCTGGACCAGGACATCTATCCCCCCGGCACCGTGACCCTCACCGGGTCCCGGGTCTTTGGCAGCCTGCCCATGGACCGGACGGTGGCCTATGCCGCCTCGGTCATCCGGGCCTCGGGCTCGGGGCTGAGCTACCTGTTTGACAAGCTCCTGCGGGCCGAGGGGAGCAACTACCTGCCCATCGACAAGATCGTCATGCAGGAGACCGGCCTCATCGGCCAGTGCCAGGACCAGCAGATCCTGGTGGGCAACAGCGACTTCATGAGCCGCCAGGGCATCGCCCTGCCCCCGGGCATCAAGGCCAAGGACGCCGTGTTCTGCGCGGTGAACCGGGAGCTGGTGGGCATGTTCGTCCTCAAGTACACCCTCCACGCCACCATCCTGCCCGCCCTGCAGACCCTGGTCAGCCACCGCTTCAACCCCGTCATGGTCACCCGGGACTTTAATCTCAACCCCCACCGCCTGCGCCTGTGGGGCCGGCTGCCCATGGACCAGCTCACCTTCCCCGACCTGCAGCGGCGGGTGACCCTGTCCGGACCCCACCAGGTCCACGGCACCACCATCCTGGCCGTCCTCTGCCGGGAGGGGGTGGCCCCCTTCTCCCAGGCCATCATCGCCGCCAAGCGCATCCGCCGGGCGGCGGCCTTCAGCAGCGTCTTTGTGCGGGTGGGGGCCTGTGTGGGCATCGTCCTCACCGCCGCCCTCTCCAGCGCCGGGGCCCTGGGGGCCATGAGCGCCTGGAACCTGTCGCTGTTCCTGCTGCTGTGGTTCGTGCCCGTGCTGCTGATCTCCCTGTGGACGGTGCAGTACTGAGCCCGGGGCCCAGACCCCTGTCTGCCGCCCCTGTCCCAAAGTTGTCCCTGTCCCCCCGAAGTGCCCCGGTTTTTTCCAGACCGGGGCACTTTTTTAGAACGTGTGTTTGACTTACCCCCTGCCCCTGTGGTAAAATGGGGGCAAAGAAAACAGCTTCTTTTGGGAGGGCGCCGCTATGTTCAACCTCACCACCCAGCAGCAGCGGATCTATGACTTCATCCGCACATCCATCCAGCAGGTGGGCTATCCCCCCACCCTGCGGGAGATCGGCCAGGAGATCGGGGTCCGGTCTCCGTCCACGGTCAAGTACCATCTGAATAACCTGCGGGATGCCGGGGTGCTGCGGTGGCAGGAGGGCAAGACCCGGTCCATCACCCTGGCCGACCTGCCCACGGAGGTCCCCGGCCCGGACCAGGTGCCGGTGGTGGGCCATGTGGCGGCGGGCAGCCCCATCTGGGCTGAGGAGTGTGTGGAGGAGTATGTGGCCTATCAGACGGGGCCCCATCCCGAGGAGTATTTTGCCCTGCGGGTGCGGGGGGAATCCATGCTGGGGGTGGGCATCCACCCGGATGATCTGGTGGTGGTCCACCGGCAGGAGGAGGCGGTGAACGGGGAGATCGTGGTGGCCCTGTTTGAGGACGAGGCCACGGTAAAGACCTTATCCCGCAAGGACGGCAAGGTCTGGCTCCTCCCCGCCAACCCCGACTACTCCCCCATCGACGGCACCCACGCCCACCTCATCGGCAAAGTCGTGGCACTCATAAGAAGGTACTAATTTTTGGACCCGCTGCGCTGGGCTCCAAAAATTGGGGGATAACAGCCCCCTGCGCGCAAACCCCTGGCCGCTTGCGGCCAGGGGTTCACACTTGGGGGAAAGAAATCTTGGACCCGCTGCGCTGGGCTCCAAGATTTGGGGGATAGCAGCTTCCGGCGCGCACGGGCCCGTTGGGCCCGCACACTTGGAAGCTGAGAAGTATTTTTTCCCCGGCGGAGCCGGGGAAAAAATTCATTGAAATTGATTTTCCCGTCTGCGGACGGGAAAACTCTGCGAGGCTTTGGCCGCCTGCGGCGGCGGGGGGTGGGTGTTTTTCTGGTGGGGGACGGGCTTCGCCTTGACAAGGTGGGGGGATGTGGTACTATGGGGGAGTATGGCCGGCGTTTTTTTCCGGCGGCGGAGTTGGGAAAGAAGGGATTTTATGGAAAAGATGTTTGATGTGATCATTCTTGGCTGTGGGGAGGCCGGTGTGTTTGCCGGGTATGAGCTGGCAAAGTGCTGTCCCGGCATGGACATCCTGGTGCTGGACCAGGGGGCCGACATCTACCACCGCAGCTGTCCCATTGTGGCGGGTAAGGCCACCTCCTGTGTAAACTGCAAGGTCTGCCACACCATGTGCGGCTTTGGCGGGGCGGGGGCCTTTTCTGACGGGAAGTACAACTTCACCACCGCCTTCGGCGGCTGGCTCACGGACTTCATGCCCCGGGAGGTGGTCATGGAGCTCATCGACTATGTGGACCAGATTAACGTGGCCCACGGGGCCACCCAGGAGGTCTTTTCCACCCAGACCCCTGCCGCCCAGGCCCTGCGCCGCCGGGCTTTGGAGTTTGACCTCCATCTCCTCCAGGCCCGGGTCAAGCACCTGGGCACCGAGAACAACCTGCGCATCCTCACCAACCTCTATGAGGACTTAAAGCGGGACATCACCTTTCGCTTCCACACCGCCGTCACCGCCATCCGCCCCACGGCGGGGGGCTACAGCCTGGACACCGCCGGCGGGGAGACCCTTTCTGCCAGATATCTCATCGCCGCCCCCGGCCGCTCCGGGGCCGAGTGGTTCGCCGGCCAGTGCCGCCGGCTGGGGCTGCCCATGACCAACAACCAGATCGACATCGGCGTGCGGGTGGAGCTGCCCGCCCTGGTCTTTGAGCCCATCACCGACGTGGTCTACGAGTCCAAGCTCCTCTACCGCACCAAGCAGTATGGCGACCAGGTGCGCACCTTCTGCATGAACCCCTACGGCCATGTGGTGGCGGAAAACGTGGAGGGCATCCACACCGTCAACGGCCACAGCTATTCCGACCCCAGGCTGCGCAGCGAGAACACCAACTTCGCCCTCCTGGTCTCCAACCACTTCACCGAGCCCTTTGACGAGCCCTATCGCTACGGCCGCCACATCGCCTCCCTGTCCAACATGCTGGCCGGCGGCGTGCTGGTCCAGCGCTTTGGCGACCTGGTGCGGGGGGTGCGCTCCAACCCCCACCGGATGAGCAAGTCCACCACCCGCCCCACCCTCTCCGCCGCCGTGCCCGGGGACCTCTCCCTGGCCCTGCCCAAGCGGCAGCTGGACGACATCATCGAGATGATCTATCAGTTGGACAAAATCGCCCCCGGCACCGCCAACTACGACACCCTCCTCTACGGGGCCGAGGTAAAATTCTACTCCGCCCGCCTCCAGCTCTCGGAACACCTGGAAACCCCCCTGCCCAACTTCTTCGCCGCCGGCGACGGGGCGGGCATCACCCGGGGTCTGGCCCAGGCGGGGGCCTCCGGGGTGCGCATCGCCCGGGCCATCGCCGCCCGGGAGGGCCGCCGCTGACCGGGTTTTCCCCCGGTGGGGATAACTTTGTGGACAAAGTGGGTATTGTTACCCTCTGTTACCCCCTGTTACCCCCCTGTCACTGCCCGCTTTCGTCATTTTTACAAGGGATGACCCCCTTTGTGCGTTCTGACCAACCACCTTTCCTCCCCGTTTCCCTGAAAAATCCAAACGCCGGGGAGGGAAAAAAGGACCGTCATTCCAAAGGTTTTACACATTATCCACAGACTTGTCCACAATCCGGGACACCCCCTGTGGAGGGATGTTTGGATGTCAAAGAACCCTGTCAAGGGAAAATTTTACGGTGTTTTGCCAAAAATCCCCTTTTCCGAAAGGAGGTCTCCATGTCCGATCTCATCGCTGCCATCGCCACCCCGCCGGGTCCCGGCGGCGTGGGCATCCTGCGCCTGTCCGGCCCCGGCGCCCACCGGGCTGCCGGCCAGGTCTTTCGCCCCCAGGGGCCCCTCCCCCTGGACCGGGCCCCCGACCGCCAGCTCCTCTACGGCACCCTGCACGACCCCGCCGGTAATCTGCTGGACACCGGCCTGGCCTTCATCAGCCGGGCCCCCCACAGCTACACCGGGGAGGACACGGCGGAGCTGCAATGCCACGGCGCCCCCGTGGTCCTCTCCCTGGTCCTGGACGCCCTCTATGCCGCCGGGGCGCGGCCCGCCCGGCCGGGGGAGTTCACCCAGCGGGCCTTCCTCAACGGCAAGCTGGACCTGACCCAGGCCGAGGCGGTCATCGACCTCATCGACGCCGAGACCCCCTCTGCCGCCCGCCAGGCCGCCGGCCAGCTGGCCGGGGCCCTCTCCCGGCGGATCGACGGCATCTACCAGGGCCTGACCGACATCATGGCCCACTTCTGCGCCGTGCTGGACTACCCCGACGAGGACATCGACCCCTTCCGCACCCAGCAGCTCCAGGAAGACCTCACCGCCCAGCGGGAGGCCCTGGCCGCCCTGCTGGCCACCGGCCGCCGGGGGCAGCGGCTGACCAAGGGGGTCTCCTGCGCCCTCATCGGCCGGCCCAACGCGGGCAAGTCCTCCCTCCTCAACGCCCTGGCCGGGTATGACCGGGCCATCGTCACCCACATCCCCGGCACCACCCGGGACACCATCGAGGTCACCGTGGAGTTAGGGGGCTTCCCCTTCCGCCTGGTGGACACCGCCGGCCTGCGGGAGAGCGATGACCCCATCGAGCAGCTGGGGGCCCAGCGCAGCCGCCAGGCCATGGACCAGGCCGACCTCCTCCTGGTGGTCTGGGACGGCACCCGGCCCCCCACGGGGGAGGACCAGGACCTGCTGGCCCAGGCCCTGGCCCGGGCGGACACCATCCTGGCCGTGAACAAGGCCGACCTGCCCGGCTACACCCTGTCCACCCTGACCCGTCCCGACGCCCCCCACACCCTGACCACCGTGGCCCTGAGCGCCAAAACCGGCCAGGGGCTGGACCGGCTGGAGGCCGCCCTGTCTGCCCTGGCCGAGGCCGCCTTCCCCCTGACCGGCCAGGCTGCCGCCGGCCAGCTGCTCACCAACCAGCGCCAGACCGACGCCGTGGGCCGGGCCCTGGCGGCGGTGGACCGGGCCGGACAGGCCCTGGCCGCAGGGGTCACCCCCGACGCCCTGCTCACCGATGTGGAGGAAGCCCTGGCCGCCCTGGGGGAGCTCACCGGCCGCACCGTCCGGGAGGACATCACCCAACGGATTTTTGAACGCTTCTGCGTGGGAAAGTGAGGAAACAACATGTCTGAGAAAAAACGTCCCGACCGCAAGACCTTCCGCCAGGCCATGGGCAAGGAGCTGCGGGAGCACAAGAGCTCCTTTCTGGTCTTTTCCATCCTGCGGGTCCTGGTCATCGTGACCCTGGTGCGCCAGATCATGCTGGGCAGCTATGAGAGCGCCTTTTTCTGCGTGCTCACCCTGGCCCTGCTCTATGTGCCCAGCTGGCTTCAGGTGAAGCTGCACATCGAGCTCCCCCCGGCCCTGGAGATCACCATCCTCTGCTTCATCTTCGCCGCAGAGATCTTAGGGGAGGTCAACGCCTTCTATGTGGTGGTCCCCAACTGGGACACCATGCTCCACACCCTCAACGGCTTCCTGGCCGCCGCCGTGGGCTTTTCCATGGTCATCCTGCTCAACGACAACGAAAAGCTCACCTTCGAGCTCTCCCCCTTCTTCCTGGCCCTGGTGGCCTTCTGCTTCTCCATGACCATTGGCGTGCTGTGGGAGTTTTTTGAGTTTTCCATGGACTGGTTCTTCCACACGGACATGCAGAAGGACACCATCGTCCACGCCATCCACTCGGTCACCCTGGACCCCACCAACTCCAACAAGGTGGTCACCATCCACAACATCCAGGACGTGGCCGTCAACGGCAGCAGCCTGGGGCTGGGCGGCTATCTGGACATCGGCATCATCGACACCATGAAGGACCTCTTTGTGAATTTCCTGGGGGCCGTGGTCTTTTCCGTCACCGGCTTCTTCTACGCCCGCAGCCAGGGCAAGAAAAAGACCCCCGCCCAGAACTTCGTCCCCAGCCGCAAGAGCGCCGACCACGACTACCTCCGCCAGGCCCGGCAGTCTGCCCAGGAGACCGTCCCCCCCGGCCGGTGACCCCCCGGGAAAACAGGACCCCTCCCCCCCAGCGCAAAAGCGCCTGCACGATGCAGGCGCTTTTTCCCTCCGTCCCGGTGCAAATTTTTCACAAAGGAACCCGGATTTTGAAATCCCTCTTTCCCCCGGGAAAACGCGGGATAAAATAGAGGAAAGCCACCATCCCCCTTACCAAGCAGGAGGTTTTCCATGGATAACACCCGCCGCCGCCCCCTTTGGGTCTTTTTCCCGGTTCTGGCCCTGGCCGGCTTTCTGGTCCTGTTCTGCCTCTCCCTGGCAGCCCCCTCCCCCAGCCAGCCCGACCTGCCCCTGCAGCTGAGCCAGGTGGCCCCCGCTCTCTCCGACGGGGCCCAGGAGGAGACCCTCTATCAGCAGCCCCTGTCCCAGCCCCAGTGGAGCCAGCCGGCCTGCGCCATCATCGCCGCCCGCAGCCCCTATACCGTGTATCTGGACGGGACCCTGCTGGCCTCCTACACCCCCGGCCCCTTTGAGCACGGGCGGCTGGTCCACTGGGTCCTGCTGCCCGACACGGACCTGAGCGGGCAGCTGCTCACCGTCTGCGCCCCTTCCCAGGACCTGACGGTGCTGGTGGGGGAGTACAGCGACCTGCTCCTGCACTTCCGCAACGCCAACGTGCCCACCCTGTTCTTCTCCGGGCTCTTCCTCTTCCTGGGCAGTCTCATCTGGCTGCTGTCCCTGGGGGCCAAGGCGGCCATCGGCGGCCAGCGGCTGCGGACCCTGCGGTATCTCAGCGCCCTGGTGCTGCTGGTGAGCCTGTGGATCTCCATGGACGGGGCGGTGTTCCAGTTTGCCGGCCTCAGCGGGGCCGTCATGTACGTTCTGGCCATTTATGCCTTCATGGCCATGCCTCTGTTCATGCTCCAGTTTTACCGCAGCATGATGGCGCCGGACAGCCGGGGGCTGCGCCTGCTCTGCCGGCTGCACGTGCTCAACCTCTGCCTGTGCGGCCTGCTGCAGGCCCTGGGGATAGCCCCCCTGCACAAGACCCTCCACCTGACCCACGCCCTGATGATCGCGACCCTGCTGGCCCTGCTGGGGCAGCTGGTGCGCTGGCTCGGCTCGGCCTTCCGCCGGCAGGCCCAGGTGATGCTGGGCGGCTTTGCCGCCCTGGGCTACTGCTGTGCCGCGGCCTTTCTGGACTACTACCTGGGCGGGCAGCAGCTGTATCTCATCCTGTTCAGCGCCGGCATCCTGCTCTATGTGGCCTCCCTGCTGGCCGTCTCCATGGGCTATCTGTACCAGGAGATGGTCAAGTCCTCCCAGATGCGCTACTATCAGAAAATGGCCAACACCGACCTCATGACCCAGCTGGCCAGCCGCACGGCCTTTGAGGAGCGGGTCCGGCTCTCCCCCACCCTGGCCGGCCCCTGCGCCTGCATCGTCATGGACATCAACGGCCTGAAGCAGGTCAACGACACCCTGGGCCATTCCGCCGGCGACCAGCTCATCCGCAGCGCCGCCGAGAACATCCTGTCGGTCTTTGAACCCCTGGGCACCTGCTACCGCATGGGCGGAGACGAGTTTGCGGTGCTGCTGGAAAACACCACCGCGGCCCAGGTCCGCAAGGCCCTGTCCCAGCTGGACCTGTCCATCAGCCGCAGCAACCTCACCCAGTCCGTCCCCCTGTCCCTGGCCGTGGGCCACGCCACAGGCCAGGACGCCCCCATCCAGGCCCTCTTTCACGACGCCGACACCGCCATGTACCGGAACAAAAACCAGATGAAGCGCCGGGCCGCCGCCCCGTCCTAAGCCCCCGGCCAAAAAAGTGCCGCCCCGGCAAAGCCGGGGCGGCCCCTTTGGGAAGGAATGGAACCCCGGCAGAGACCGCAGACCGTCTCTGCCGGGGACGTTGTTTATTCAGGCTCTGCCTCCCGCATGATGATCAGGTTCAGGAACTGGGCGTTGCGCACGATGTAGGTGGCCACGGACCCCAGCTTCTGCAGGGGGCCCCGGCTGGAGCGGGTCATGATGAGGGTGTCATACCCCTTTTCCCGGGCAAACTGGACGATCTCCGGGCCGGGGTTGCCCCGGAGCAGGACGGTATCCACCGTCCACCCCTCCAGCAGGGCGGCAAAGGTGGCCATCTCCTGCTCGGCCTTGCGCCGGATGCGCTCCCGCTCGAACTGGCCGTCGATGTGCATCTGGTCGGGCAGGACCATGACCATGGTCACGGTCACCTGCCGGGGGTCGCAGATCTGCTTGACCATGTCGATGGTACGCAGGCTGCGGACGCTGCCGTCGATGGGCAAAAGCACGTTTTTCATGGTTCCGACCTCCTATCCTCAGGCGTCAGGGCTGTTCCATCACCCCTCCTGCCGGTCCCGGCCGGAGGGAGAAAAAAGAGGGGAAAGGCAGCTCCCTCTCCCCTCTTGCTTCTATGATGGCACCCCGGGGAGACCGGGGCACGGTCTGCCTCAGGCTTCCTTCAAAACCGTGGTGGTGATGAAGGAGGCATTGCTGACAACGTAGGTGGACACCGACCCCAGCTTCTGGGTGCTGCCCCGGCTGGAGCGGGTCATAAGAATGGAGTCAAAGCCGCCGTCCTTGGCAAACTGGACGATCTCCGGGCCGGGCTTGCCGGAGCGCTGGGCCGTGGAGACGGTGTAGCCGGGCAGGAGCTTGGCAAAGGAGTCCAGCAGCAGGCGGGTCTCCTCGGCGGTCTGGGGATCGATGACGATCTCCTCGTGCTCCTCCACGGGTCTGACCTCGTCGTTCTCATCGGTGAGCTTGGAGGGCCGGGGCTCGGGGATGACCAGGAGGATGGTCACATCCACCTCTTCGGTGCCATAGGTCTGCTTGATGGCCTGGATGGCACGCAGGCTGCGGGGGCTTCCGTCAATGGGCAGTAGGATCTTTTTCATTGTGGTACCTCCATTCATTCTGGTCCGGTTTTCGCTGGTGAGAAGTCTGTGGGGCGCTGGCCGGCGGCAGAGCCGCCGGCGGGGGCCGGATGGGGGTCAGTCATCCTCCTCCCGCATGACGATCACGTCCAGGAAGGATGCGTTGCGCACGATGTAGGTGGCCACCGAGCCCAGCTTGCGGATGGGGCCGCGGCTGGAGCGGGTCATAATGATCATGTCGGTGCCCGCCTCCTTGGCGTACTCTACGATCTCCACGCCGGGGGCGCTGCCCAGAAGGACCTGGGTCTTGACCTGATAGCCGGGCAGCATCTCAGCCACAGCGGTCAGCTCAGGCTGGGCCTTTTCCGCATTGTGCTTGATCTCGTCCATGGAATTGATGTACAGCTGGGCGCTGACCACCTTGACGATGGTGATGTCGCTGTCGGCGGGGTTGCAGAGCTGTTTGACCATTTCCACGGTGCGGATGCTGCGCTTGCTGCCGTCCACCGGCAGAAGAATCTTTTTCATGGGAAAAACCTCCTTGGACGCGGTTCCTTTTTGCACTGTTAGTATACAACTAAACCAAAAGAAAGTCAAGGAAGCGGGAGTGCTTTTGGGAAATAATCCAAAAACGCCCAGGGCGGCGGGTGGGGCCGTCCCGGGCGGGTGGGGGCTTGTGTCAGGGTCTGCCGTGGAGGATGGTATAGGCCTGGGGCACGGCCTCGATCTCTGCCACGGTGTGGGCGCCGCCGGCCTCGCCGTCCAGGGTCCAGAGGAGCTCGGTGGAGGCGGTGATCTTCACCTTGGAGGCCGAGAAGGTGGTCATCATGGTGTTGAGGATGGAGGGGTCGGTCATGAGCAGGGCCCGGCTGAACTCCTCGGCCCCCTTCACGTCCCGCACGGGGGCGATGAGGGTGACCTCCAGCAGACCATCGGACAGGTCGGGGTTGCCGGGGGGGAAGTTGCGGAACCGGCCCACGGAGGTGGTGTTGCTGACCATGCCGTAGAGGTAGTCCCCCTCGATGACCTTGTCCTCATACTCCACCTTGATGTGGTAGGGCTTGATGGAGGGCAGGTTCTTTACCACCTCCAGCACATAGGCGTTGTAGCCCAGCAGGTTTTTGACCTTTTGGGGGGTGGAGTAGGAGATCTCCGTAAACGCCCCGAAGGCCGCCACATACAGAAAGCTGCGCCCGTTGAAGCGCCCCAGGTCATGGGTGCGGGGCACCCCGGTGACGGCGGTGGCGGCCAGGTCGGCCAGCTGGCCGCTGGCGGGCAGCTCCAGGTTTTTGGAAAAGTCGTTGGTGGTGCCCACGGGGATGTAGCCGATCACCGGGGGGTTGGGCAGGCGGATGGCCCCGGAGATGGCCTCGCTGAGGGTGCCGTCCCCCCCGGCCACCACCACCTGGTCATAGTCGGCGCTCCAGCGGACGATGGCCTCGCCGGCGTCCCCCCGGTACTGGGTGGGGTAGGCGGTGACCAGGCAGTCCCGCTCGGTCATGGCGTTGAGAATGTCGGACAGCCCCGACCAGGTCTTGTTTTTTCCCGCGTGGCGATTGTAGATGAACAGAACACGTTTCACGTCACATCCTCCTTCTGGGGTGAAGATGGGCGCCTCCCGGGCTGGGCCAAGGGGCTGGGTATAGAGATGATTATAACCTCTCCCATATCCGTTGACAAGAGGCAGATGAACGGGATATACTATTTCGACAGAATGTTCCGGCCCGGCCGGGAAAGGAGGTCCCTGTGAACAAGACCCAACTGCTGGACAAATACGCCGCCGACGGCGAAAGCCGCCTGCTGCTGGCCCGCATCCTGGACCAGCAGGCTAAGGCAGAACAGCGGGGCTTTCCCACCCACACGGGCTTTCTCTCCCCAGCCCAGCAGGCCCAGAGCGCCGACCTGCTCATGGCCGCAGCCCCCGGCCAGGGGCTGCTCCACGGGGGCTACCCCGACGCCGAGCGCAAGCTGTGGGCCTTCCTCCCCGACTGGCTGGAGGAGGAGACCTGGCTGGCGGGGGAGGACTGCCCCCTCCGGGCCCTGGCGGTCACCGTGCCCGCCGGGGCGGGGCTGACCCACCGGGACTATCTGGGCTCCCTCATGGGCCTGGGGCTGACCCGGGAGAAGATCGGGGATATTTTGCTCACCGGCACCGGGGCCCAGGTCATCGTGCTGGCAGAGGTCCTGCCCATCCTCCTGTCCCAGTGGGACAAGGCCGGGCGCTATCCTGTGACGCTCACACCCCTCCCCTTGGACCAGCTCACCCCCGCGCCGGGGGAGGTCAAGGAGGTCCGGGCCACGGTGGCCTCGGCCCGGCTGGACGCGGTGGTGTCGGCGGGCTTTTCCATCCCCCGCAGCCGGGCGGCGGACCTCATCCGGGCCGGCCGGGTGATGGTGGACCACCGCCCCTGCGAAAAGGCCGACAAGGCCGTGGCGGAGGGGGCCACCCTCACCTGCCGGGGCCTGGGCAAGTGCGTGCTGCGCCAGATCGGCGGCACCTCCAAGCGAGGCAGGACCATCCTGATCCTGGACCGCTATCTGTAATACGCAATCCATCTTTGTTTGAGAAGGAGTTTTTTATGACGGAAGAACGGATCGCCCGGCTCAATGAGCTGGCCCGCAAGAGCAAGACCATCGGCCTGACCGAGGAAGAAAAGCAGGAGCAGGCCCTGCTGCGCCAGGAATACCTGGCCGCCATCCGCCAGAGCCTGGAGGCCCAGCTGGACAACGTCTACTTTGTGGAACAGGACGGCACCAAGACGAAACTGAAAAAGAAGGACAACTCCGGCCCCCTGTCCTGACAAACACCGGCAGCAAACGCACCTGCGTTTCATGCACGGCGGCCCCGCCGCCCAAAGAAATAAGGAGGAGAAGATCCCATGCCCAGTATGTATGTCAACGTGCCCAAGTTAGAGGCACAGACCAAGAACGCCCTGGTGGCCAAGCTCTACGACGCCGCCGCCCCGGTGCTCAAGGCCCCCCACATCTACACCTTCGTCAACGAGTATGAGACCCTCTACGAAAACGGCCAGCCCGCCCAGCACCCCATGGTGGTGGCCAACATCGAGGCCGGTCCCATCAAGGAGGAGAAGGTCAACGCCATCGCCGAAGGCATGCGCGCCGCCGTGCGGGAGGTCTTGGGAGAGGACAAGGAGCTCACCCTGGTCTTTCACGACAACGGCCTGGACCGCATCGCCATCGGCGGGGTGACCATCGCCACAAAAATGAAGAAATAATCCCCTGTCCCCCAGGGAGAGGAGGCCAAGTGCCATGGAAGTGGAACAATTCGTCATCGCCTACCAGGCCGACCAGGACCGGCTGCGGGCCCTGCTGCCGGCAGGGTTTGAATCCCTGCGCCCGGTGCTCCGCCTCAACGCCGAGGTCCGGGACGGCCAGGCCCTGTACCTGGAGCTGAACACCCCCGTGGCCGCCCAGGGCAGGCGGGGCTGGCTGAACATCGGCTGCTGGCAGACCCCGGCGGATGAGCTGACCTGCCGGCAGGAGGGGGACAGCGTCACCTTCCAGACGCCCTTCCT
>DXEA01000201.1 GCA_019115225.1 Candidatus Evtepia faecigallinarum | reverse complement strand
GCAAAGCGTCTTCATCCAAAAATGCCGTGACATCAATCAGTGCACCTGTGCTCTGATCCATCCAAATCACAGTGTTGCTCATTTCCTCCTCATTGGAAAGATAAAGTTCCCCAGGAGTTCCACACACCATCACTTGCTTTTTCTCGGTCTCTCGGTCATCTACATACAACTCTCCACCAGCAGCTTCCGTTTCATACTGATACGTGAACTCTATGGAATCTCCATCATCGTTTACATAGTAATAATCAAAGTACCCTTCGGCTTCCAATGAGTCTTCAAGCCAGTACCCTTCTGGAATGTCGATCTGATAATGAACGATCTCCGATGCCGACGTCACGTTCCCTTGGTGGAAGTAGCGCTGGGCACCTTCCACTTGCTCCCTCACCCAGCCGAAGAAGGCTTCGCGGGCTTGGGCATTGGTACTCAGGAAGACCGTGCCTCCCAACAAAACTGCCAGCAGGACACAGGCCGCCCGGCGCAGGCCCCGATAGAGCCCCTTGTACCGGTGGCGGCGGATGAGACGGGCCATGCGGCGCTGGAATTGGGGCGAGAAGGTATGGGCGCAGTCCGCCGGATCGGGCAGGCTGTCGGCCAGGGCGCGGTCCGCCTCCCGGGCGGCACGGCGCAGGGCATCCTCTGTGATCACAGCAAGCCCTCCTCTCTGCACAGCGCTTCCAGCTTCTTCTTGGCCCGCTGGTCCAGCTTGTAGGCCGCGTCCAGGGACAGGCCCAGCAAGGCCGCCAGCTCCGCCGTCTCATAGCCGTGGTCATACTTGAGCAAGATCCACTCCCGGTACCGGGCCGGCAGCGCCAGGATGCACCGGGCCAGGCCGTCGTCCCCGTGGTAGTCCACCTGGACTCCCTCCGCCTCCTCCCAGAGCTCCTGGGCGGGACGGCGAGCCTTTTGGCGATAAAGGTCAATAGCCTTGTGCTCAACAATGGTAACGACGAAGGCCTTGGTTTTTGGACTGTCCGGGTGAGAAATTTTTTCGATCTGCTCAATGATCTTCTCAAAGGCATTGTGGACCGCGTCCTCCGCGTCCTGGTCGTTGCCCAGAATCCTGCGGGCCACATGGAACATCAGGCCCCGGTAGTTGGTATACAGCACCCGGAATTTTTCCCGGTCCTCCGGCTCCTGGATGGCCGCCAGATACAGCAGCACAGGCTCACCTGCCTTTCCCGCTCACATGGCCTCTTTGCCCAGTACGTCCTTGTTCTGCATGAAATACTCGATGCCCGAATAGACCGTGGTCACCAGGATGACCACCACGCACACCAGGCGGAGGACCTCCACCGCCGGGAAGGCCAGCATCAGGCAGATGCCCACCATGGTGGAGGCCGTCTTGACCTTGCCGGACTTGCCCGCAGCGATGACCCGTCCCTGCTCCACCGCCACCAGGCGCAGGCCGGTGACGGCCAGCTCCCGGGCGATGACCACGAAGAAAGCCCAGGCGGGCATCCATGCCGCCTCCACGAACCAGGCCATAGCGGACATCACCAGCAGCTTATCCGCCAAGGGGTCCATGAACTTGCCAAAGTCGGTAATCTGGTTGTAGTGCCGGGCCACATAGCCGTCCACAAAGTCGGTGATGCTGGCCAGGATGAACACCCCCAGGGCCACCCACAGATGGGCGGCAAAGTCCACATACAGCAGGACGATGAAAATGGGAATCATGACCACCCGGCACAGGGTGAGTTTGTTGGCGGTATTCACGGCGTTTCCTCCTCCTCGTGCAAGACCCCCACCAGTTCCCCGTCGTAGGTGTTGGTGATCTTCACGTCATAGAAGTTTCCGGGGGCCACGCCCCCCTCTTCCCCTTCAAAGTGCACTAAGCCGTCGATGCCGGGGGAGTCGGCAAAGCTGCGGCCATAGAAGAGCTCGGTCTCGTCGTCGTAGCCCTCGCACAGCACCGGGACCACCTGGCCCACCATGCCGGCGCAGTAGTCGTCCACGATCCGCATTTGCAGGTCGGTGATCAGTTCCACCCGGCGGCGCTTCACGTCCTCGTCCACCTGGTCGGGGAAGGTGGCGGCGGGACTGCCCGGCTCGGGGGAATACGGGAATACCCCCGCCCGCTCGATGCGGTACTCCAGGAGGAACTCGCACAGTTCCTCGAAATCCTCCTCGGTCTCGCCGGGGAAGCCGGCAATGAGGCTGGTGCGCAGCACCAGGCCGGGGATCTTCTCCCGCAGCTTGCGGAAGAGGTCCCGGATCTCCTGGCCGGTTCCCCGGCGGTGCATGGCCTTTAACATCCGGTCGCTGATGTGCTGGATGGGGATGTCCAGGTATTTGACGATCTTGGGCTCGTTGGCGATGACGTCGATGAGCTCGTCGGTGATCTCGTCGGGATAGAGGTAGTGCAGACGCACCCACCGGATGCCCTCGATGGCGCACAGCTTGGGCAAGAGCTCCGCCAGGGTCCGCCGGCCATAGAGGTCCAGGCCGTAGCGGGTGATGTCCTGGGCCACCACAATGAGCTCCTTCATCCCCGCCTGGGCCAGTTCTTCTGCCTCGGCCAGGATGGCCTCCTCCGGGCGGCTGCGGAACTTGCCCCGGATGTAGGGGATGACGCAATAGGCGCAGCGGTTGTCGCACCCCTCGGCGATGCGCAGCCAGGCCCAGTAGTCAGAGGTACACACCACCCGGTCGGTCTCGGGCACCGGGGCGTCGATGTCCCCGAAGTGGGCGGAGCGCTCCCCTGCCATCACCTGCTCCAGCACCTGGCCGATGTCCTCATAGCCGCTGACCCCGATGAACCCGTCGGCGTCGGGACAGCGCTGGGCGATCTGGTCCTTCCACCACTGGGCCATGCAGCCGGTAACGACAATTTTTTGCAGCCGGCCGGCGGCCTTCTCCTGGGCCAGGGCTTCGATCTCGCCCAAAGCCTCCTGCCGGGCCTCTTCCAGAAAGCCGCAGGTGTTCACCACCGCCACGTCGCAGCCGTCGGCCCCCAGGGCCACCTCGTGGCCGGCCTGATAGGTCTGCCAGATCATCTGCTCGCAGTTGACCTGGTTCTTGGCACAGCCAAGGGAAATAAATCCTACTTTCATGGTCCTTCCTTTCTCGCTGGGCACGGGGTCAGTCCCCCCGCCGCAGCCGGTCCACCCCATCTGCCACCTGACGCCAGGAAAAGCCCCGGCGCACCAGGGCGTCTGAGGCTTTTTTGAGCTGCTTTCTGTCCGTGGGGTCCTGGATCTTTTTGGCCAAAAAGGCGTCGATGATCTCCTCCGGGTCCTCCAGTTCCGCCAGGGCCTCCTCCCAATAAGTACGGGGGATGTGGCGGCGGTACAATTCGTCTTTGACTTTATACACGCCATAGCCCCTGGCCTGGTAGTGCCGGGCCAGGGCTTTGGCGTATTCTCCATCGTTGAGCAGGCCGATCTCGATGGCCCAGGCCACGATCTGGGCCGCCTGCTTCTCCGTGGCCCCCTGGGCCATGAGTTTCTCGTTGAGCTGTCCTGCCGAGAGCATCCGGGCAGAGAGGGTGCTCACCGCCTTCTCCCGCAGGCGGGCGGTGAAGGCGGCCTCTTTCAGCCGGTCCAGGGCCTCCCCTTCCAGGGTCAGGCCGTCATACAGGCCGAACTGGGCCACCGTCCCCTCGGGCACCCGCAGGGTCTCCCCCCCCTCCAGGGCCACCGTCCAGGGACGGCCCGGCTGGGCGGGGGGGAGCAGGCGTTCAATCTTCATCGTCGTCGAAGTCGTCGGCGCTCACGTCGATCCCCTTGGGGGCCGGGGCGGGGGCAACGGGCTGGGCGCTGTGGGTGATGGGCTCCTGGGGGGCCCGCCCGGCGGCCCGGGCAGCTGCCTGGGCCTGGTTGGACAGGAGCTTGAAGGAGTTCTGGCGGATCTCCGCCTCCACCCGGTCACAGATTTCCGGGTTATCCCGCAAGAACTGCTTCACCGAGTCCTTGCCCTGGCCGATGCGCTCTTCGCCCATGGAGAACCAGGACCCGCTCTTCTGGATGATATCCAGCTTCACCGCCAGGTCCACCAGCTCGCCGTACTTGGAGATGCCCTCGCCGTACATCACGTCGAACTCCGCCTCCCGGAAGGGGGGCGCCACTTTGTTCTTCACCACTTTCGCCCGGGTGCGGTTGCCGATGATCTCGCTGCCGGCCTTGATGGCCTCCACCCGGCGCACCTCGATGCGCACGGAGGAGTAGAACTTCAGGGCCCGGCCGCCGGTGGTCACCTCGGGGTTGCCATAGATGACCCCCACCTTTTCCCGCAGCTGGTTGATGAAGATGACCACGCAGTTGGTCTTGGAGATGGAGCCGGCCAGCTTCCGCAGGGCCTGGCTCATGAGCCGGGCCAAGAGGCCCACATGGGCATCCCCCATGTCCCCCTCGATCTCCGCCCGGGGCACCAGGGCGGCCACAGAGTCCACCACGATCACGTCCAGGGCCCCCGAGCGCACCAGGGCCTCGCAGATCTCCAGGCCCTGCTCGCCGGTGTCCGGCTGGGAGATGAGCATGTTGTCGATGTCCACCCCCAGAGCCCGGGCATAGGTGGGGTCCAGGGCGTGCTCAGCGTCAATGAAGGCCACCTCGCCCCCCCGCTTCTGGGCCTCGGCGGCGATGTGCAGGGCCAGGGTGGTCTTGCCCGAGGACTCGGGGCCGTAGATCTCAATGATCCGCCCCCGGGGCACCCCGCCGATGCCCAGGGCCAGGTCCAGGGCCAGGGAGCCGGTGGGGATGCTCTCCACCACCACCCGGGAGTTGGCCCCCAGGCGCATGATGGAGCCCTTGCCATAGGCCCGCTCGATCTGGGCCATGGCGGTTTCCAATGCTTTCTTTTTATCCAGCGCCGGGCTGGCGGCGTCGATGGTTTTTTTCTTTTCTGCCATTGCTTACCCTTCCTCTTCCTCAGTCTGCTTCGGGGTCTCGGGGACCGCCGGTTCCTGGGGCCGCTGGCCCTCCACCACCCGGTCGATGCCTCCGGTGTCCCGGGTGATGCGGATGTTTTCATAGCCGGCCTTTACCAGCAGCCAGGCCACCTGTTCGGCCTGGCCGATGCCCACCTCATACAGCAGGTGTCCCCCCGGCTTCAGGGCGGGCTGCCAGAGGGTGGTGATCTGACGGTAAAAATCCAGGCCGTCCGCCCCGCCGTCCAGGGCCATGAGGG
Organism: Candidatus Evtepia faecigallinarum; assembly: GCA_019115225.1. Taxonomy (GTDB): domain Bacteria; phylum Bacillota; class Clostridia; order Oscillospirales; family Oscillospiraceae; genus Evtepia; species Evtepia faecigallinarum. The sequence continues at coordinate 4,583 of DXEA01000201.1, read as the reverse complement.
GCTCGAAGTCCTTCACCGACGAGTCCAGCCCCGCCAGGTCCCCGGTGGGGATGTAGGGGGGATTGCACACCAGCACGTCAAACTGCCCCAGGGCATGGCTGGGGGGCTGGAGGGCGTCCCCCTTCAGATAGACCGCCCGGCCGGTGAGCTTGTGCCGGCGGATGTTGCGCTTGCACAGGTCCAGTGCCCCGTCGGACAGGTCCACCAGCACCGCCCGGGTATTCCTGATCAGCGCCGCCGCCGTCAGACCCACGCAGCCGGTGCCGGCGCACAGGTCCAGGATGCGGGTGTTGCCCGGATACTCTTTCAGCCGGTTCATGGCCAGCTGGGCCAGCATCTCCGTGTCCACCCGGGGGATGAGGGCCTCCCGGCTGACGTAAAAGGGCAGGCCGCAGAAGGACCACTCCCCCACCAGATAGGCGATGGGCTCTCCCGTCAGGCGCCGCTCCTGCAGGGCCACGGCCTTTTCGGCAATGTCCTCGGTGGTGTAGAGGGAGATGTCCCGGTATAACTCCTCCGCCGTCTTGCCGGCGGCGGCGCACAGGATCTCCCGGGCCTCCAGCTGGGCCCCCTCGATGCCTGCCCCAGACAGGGCCATGCGAATTTTCAGATATAAGTCATGGTATGTGATGGTCACACGGTATCCCCCCGATCTTGTTCTCTCTTGCTCACCAGGCGTCGGCGCCCTTCTTCTCCGGCAGCACCAGCTTCAGGGCGTGGATGGCCACCTCCAGCATGGAATCATCGGGCTCGAAGGTGGTGAAGTTCTGCATCCACAGCCCCGGCGCCGACAGGAAGCGGGTGACGGGGTTGTCGTGGCGGCCGATGAAGCGGTTGATCTCATAGGTGATGGCCACCACAACGGGCAGCAGGACCAGATGCATCAGGATGCGCACCACCGGATGGGCGGCCACGTCCCGGATGCCCGGCAGGGCAAAGACCACACAGGAGGCCAGCACCGCCACCACGATGACCACAAACAGAAAGCTGGTGCCGCACCGGGGGTGGTGCCGGGGCATGTTCCGGGCGTTGTCCACCGTCAGCTCCAGGCCCTGCTCGTAGCAGAAGATGGTCTTGTGCTCCGCCCCGTGGTATTGGAAGGTGCGGTGGATGTCCTTGAGCCGGGAGCAGAAGTACAGGTAGAGGAAGAAGATGATCAGCTTCACCACTCCCTCCAGCAGGTTGCGCAGCCACATGGGGGCCTCGGGGAAGAAGTAGAGCAGGGCGGTGGTGGCCAGGGTGGGCAGGATGATGAACAGGGCGATGGCAAAGGCCAGGCCCACCACCACGGAAAAGCCAATGACCCACTTCATCACAGCCTCGCTGCCGAAGTGCTTTTCCAGCCAGAGCTCAAACCTGGACGGGGCCTCCTCCTCTTCCTCGGGATAGAACTCCGCCGACCACATGAGGGCTTTCACCCCCTCCACCAGGGAGGCCAGGAAGTTGACCACCCCGCGGATGAAGGGCACGCCCAGGATGGGAAAGCGGTCCTTGATGAGTTTGAGCTTTTGTTCCTTGACCTCCAGTTCTCCCTCTTGGTTGCGCACCACAATGGCCTGCTTTTCCGGGCCCCGCATGAGGATGCCCTCGATGAGGGCCTGGCCGCCGATGGTGGTGCGGAAGGCGCAGCCCTGGTCAGGGCTGCAGGTATTGTCTTGTTTCATAGTGTCTCCTATATCACAATGGATGAGGGTTCTGGTGGGATTGTAACAAACCCCCCACCAAAATGCAAGGTTTTGGCGAAATTTTATCGAACTTATGTTCCAGTGGGCAGGCGGATCTCCACCAGGCAGCCGCCGGCCTCGTCCTCGGCATTGGCGATGATGAGCTCCCCGTTGTGCCGGGAGATGATCTCCTCGCACACGGCCAGGCCGATGCCGCTGCCCCGGGCGGTGGAGCTGCCCTTGTAGAACTTGTACTTGACATTGGGCAGTTCCTCCGGCGGGATGCCGGGGCCGTAGTCCCGGACGGTGATGACGATGTCCCCGTCCTCGGGGAAGATGGCCGTGTCGATGCGCTTGCCGGAACCGCCGTGCTTGGCGGCGTTGTCCAGGAGGTTGCAAAAGACCTGGCGCAGCCGGTCCGGGTCGCCGGGGATGGGGGGGAACTCCTCCTCGCAGTCGGTGTGGTAGACGGCGATGCCCTCGGCGGCCAAAAATTCATGGTAAGTGTAGACGGCGTCCTCCAGCTCGGCCTTGATGTCCATGGGCTCCACAGACAGGGTGAACCGGCCATCCTCGATGCGGGAGAACTCCAATAACTCCTCCACCATCCCCGACAGCCGCCGGGCCTCGCTGACGATGATGCGCATGCCCTTGCGCACGTCCTTTTCGTCCCGGGCCTCGCCGTTCATGATGGTCTCGGCCCAGCCGGTGATGGCGGTCAGGGGGGTGCGCAGCTCGTGGGAGACGGAGGAGATGAACTCCGATTTCATGCTCTCGGCCTGCTTGATGCGCATGGACATGTCGTTGATGGCGTCGGTGAGGTCGCCCACCTCGTCGTCAAATTTCTTCTCCACCTGGATGCCATAGCTCCCCCCGGCGATGCGTTGGGCGATGCCGGTGATGTTCTTGACGGGGTCGACGATGGAGCGCACGAAGTAGATGTTGGAGATGTAGACCAGGATCAGGATGCTCACCGCTAAAATCACCGCCACCAGGGTCAGCACCACCACCTGCCGCTCCACCAGGCGCATGGAGGTCACATAGCGCATGATGCCCACCAGCTCCCCGTTGTAGAGCAGGGGGGCGGAGACGGCGGTGATCCTCTCCCCGGTCTGCTCAGAGGTGCCCACCCAGGGGGAGATCTCCTGGGTTTTCTGCAGGTCCAGGATATCCCCCGTCTCCGGCATGGTGCCCGAGAGGGTCAGCCCGTTGGAGGAATAGATGACCTTGCCGCTGGGGTCCAGGAATTGCAGCTCCAGCCGGGTGCCGTCCTCAAAGGAGCTGACATAGTCCTGGGCGGCGGTGAGGTAATCCCCGCTGTTGTAGCTGGCAAAATAGCTGCTGAAGTAGTTGGCGGCCGTGCGGGCCTTGTTCTCCATGTCGGTGAGGATGCCGGAGCTGTAATAGTTCTTCACAAACAGGGAAAAGGCCACCACCACCACCGCCAGGATCATCACCAGGATACTCACGCTGTTGAGCAGCCAGCGCCGGCGGATGCCCTTGATTTTTGGGAAAAAGACCAGGGCCCGCCCCTCTCTCCACCCCAGCATCCTCAAAACTCCCATTTATAGCCGTAGCCCCAGATGGTGGTGATGAAGGTGGGGCTGGTGGGCTCGTCCTCGATCTTCACCCGCAGGCGGCGGATGTTCACGTCCACGATCTTCAGCTCCCCCAGGTAGTCCTCCCCCCACACGAAGCGGAGGATCTCCTCCCGGGAGAGGGCCTTGCCGGGGTTTTCCATAAACATCTTCATGATGGCATACTCCACCTGGGTCAGCTTCACCCGCTGGCCGTTCTTTTCCAGCGTGCGCTTGCGGGTGTTCAGGACGAAGGGGGGCTGCTGGATCTCACCGTCGTCCATCATGTCCCCGCCGATGCGCCGGTAGAGGGCATCGATGCGGGCGGTGAGCTCTGCCGGGGAGAAGGGCTTTGTGACATAGTCGTCGGCCCCGGTCATAAAGCCGGTGACCTTGTCCATCTCCTGGGTGCGGGCGGTGAGCATGATGATGCCGATCTTGGAATTGCCCGCCCGGATGCGGCGGCAGACCTCAAAGCCGTCCATGTCGGGCAGCATGATGTCCAGCAGGGCCACCCGCACGTCGGGATTCAGGCGCAGCTGCTCCAGGGCCTCCTCGCCGGTGCCCGCCTCGATGGTCTCGTAGCCGGCCCGGTTGAGATTGATGACCACAAAGCTGCGAATGTTGGCCTCGTCCTCCAAAACCAAAATCTTTTTCATTGTCCTGCTCCTTTTTTCAATATATTGCAAAGCCCCGGCGGTCTGCGGGGTCACTGACTGGTATCCCAGCCGTCGGCACTGGCGTGGAAGCGGGCCTTGAGCCCCTCCTGGTCCAGGCCGCAGTCCCAGTCACTGTCCAGAAACTGGGCGGCATAGATGGTGGTGGTGTCGGAATAGAGGATGAACCGCTCCCCCTCCTCGGCCTGCCGGGTGCGGTCGCTGCCCACCAGGCAGCTGATCTCCAGGAAGGGGACCGCTTCGCTCTCCTCCCCCTCCACCCCGTGGGCAAAGGTCACCGTGCGCACCCCGATGGTGGAGCTCTCCTGGCGCTGCATGGAGAAGTCTCCGCTCCAGGTCTCGGGGATCTCCAGGTACCAGCCGTCGCCGCTGTGGTAGGTGGTCAGCACCTGCTTGCGGGTGCCGCTGGCCTGATAATCCATCCACTTGAGCCACCAGAAGCGGTCCACGGAGCTCTCACCATAGGACTCCACCGCGATGGCCACGGGCACGTCGATGAGGCCGTCGCTGTTGATGTCCTTGGGCTGGACCCCGGCGTAGTAGTGAAAGGTACTCTCGCTGCGGCGGGTGACCGGGTTCATGGCGATGTTGCGCAGACCCTGGTCGTCCCTGAGGCAGAAAACATCGGTGATGAGCACGTCCTTGCCGAAGAAGGAGGTGACGAA
>DXEA01000200.1 GCA_019115225.1 Candidatus Evtepia faecigallinarum | reverse complement strand
CCCGCAGCACCAGGGGGGTGCGCTGGGCCTCGGGCAGGCTGTCGATGGCCTGCCACAGCAGCCGCCGGCGCTCGGCGGCCAGGGAGACCTCCTCCGGGCCGGGGTCCCTGCCGGCCAGGGGAGGCAGGCCGGGGTCGTCCAGGGAGAGGGCGGGGCCCCGGCGCTGGCGGAGCAGGTCGATGGCGGCGTTGGCCGTCAGCCGGTACAGCCAGGAGGAAAAGGCCGCCTTGCCCTGGAAGGAGCGGATACCCTGCCAGGCTTTCAAAAAGGCGGTTTGGGTCACTTCCTCCGCGTCGTGGTGGCTGCCTGTTTTGCCCAGGGCCAGGTTGTAGACCATCTTCTGATACCGGCCCACCAACTGGGCAAAGGCCTCCGGGTCTCCCCTCTGGGCCTGGGCCACCAGCTGCCGGTCATCCTTCATCCCAGGCATCCCGCAGCTCCCGTTTGATGCCGGCGGTGACCCGATAGACGTCAGCCAGGGTGGTGATCTTGGAGATCTCGCCCTTCCAGTACCCGGCGTGGGGGACCCCCTTCAGGTACCAGGCATAGTGCTTGCGGGCCTCCAGACAGGCGATCTTTTCGCTTTTGTACCGGGCGGCCAGCTCGAACTGGCGCACGGCGGTGTCGCACCGCTGGGCCAGGGGGGGCAGGGGGGGGATGGGCTCGCCCCGGATGGCAGCCTGGGCCTGCTGAAAGATCCAGGGGTTGCCAAAGACCCCTCGGGCGATCATCACCCCGTCGGCCCCGGTGTAGCGCAGGATGCGCTGGGCGTCCTGGCCGGAGAACACGTCCCCGTTGGCGATGACGGGGATGGACAGGGCCTGTTTCACCTCCCGGATGTAGTCCCAGTTGGCGTGGCCCCCGTACATCTGCACCTTGGTGCGGCCGTGGAGGGTGATGGCGGCCACCCCCACGGACTCCAGCATCTTGGCCAGCTCCAGGCAGACGATGCTCCCCTTGTCCCAGCCCAGGCGCATTTTGACGGTCACGGGGATCTCCCCCGCCCCCCGGATGACCGCCTCGGCCACCTTGCAGGCTTTGTCCAGGTCCCGCAGCAGGCCGGAGCCGTCGCCGTTGTTGGCCACCTTGGGCACGGGGCAGCCCATGTTGATGTCAATGATGTCCGGGTGGGCCACCTCCCGGATGATGGCGGCGGCCTCCTCCATGCAGGCCAGGTCGCTGCCGAAGACCTGGACGCCGCCGGGGTGCTCGTCCTGGCCCAGCTGCATCAGGGGAAGGGTCTTTTTGTCCTGGTAGCACAGGGCCTTGGCGCTGACCATCTCGGTGATGGTGTAGCCCGCCCCCAGCTGGCGGCAGATGGTGCGGAAGGCCAGGTCTGTGACCCCCGCCATGGGGGCCAGGACCAGGGGGGAGTCTATGTGAACGGAACCGATCTGCAAAGAGATCACCTCATTTCCCAAAAATCGAAAAAGAACAACAAAACATTCTACCATACCCCCCTGCCTGTGACAAGGCAAACTGCCCCCCGCTATTGGCAAAAAGAGCTACCGCCGCCGGGGGAAATGTGGTATGCTGGGACCATAGACTGCTTGCAAGAGAGGAGAGAGGGGCATGGAAAAGGGTGGCCGCCGGGCCCTGGGGGCCCTGCGGGCGGAGGGGATCTTCGTCCGGGAGAGCCTGCGCATCAATGGCCGGGGCCTGCTGCTGGGGCTGGTGGTGGGTCTGCTGGTGGGCCTGTGGGGGGGCCTGTTCGCCCAGCTGCTGGAGTGGGCCGCCGGGGTGCGCAACGGCACCGCCTGGGCCATTTTCTGCCTGCCCCTGGCGGGGCTGGCGGTGGTGTGGCTGTACCGCCGGGGGGGCATCAAGACCGCCGGGGGCACCGATCTCATCATCCAGGCCGCCCGGGGGGAGGCGCCGGTGTCCCGGGTGCTGGCCCCGGTGATCTTCGTGGCCACCCTGCTCACCCACTGCTTCGGGGGCTCGGCAGGCCGGGAGGGGGCCGCCCTCCAGCTGGGGGGCTCCTTGGCAGAGCTGGTGCGCAAGGGGGTCAGGATGGGGGAGGAGTTCCAGGACCTGGCCATCATGTGCGGCATGAGCGCGGGCTTTTCCGCCGTCTTTGGCTGCCCCATCACCGCCGCCCTCTTCGCCCTGGAAATCTCCTGCGTGGGCATCCTCCCCCTGGGGGCGCTGTTTCCCTGCGTGGTCTCCTCCATCGCCGCGGGGATGGTGGCCCGGGAGCTGGGGGTGCGGGCGGTGAACTTTTATCTCACCGCCTCCACGGCAAGCCCCCTGTTTTACGGAAAGGTGCTGGTGCTGGCGGTGGCCTGCGGCCTGCTGAGCATTTTGGTGTGCTATGTCTTTGCCGGCGCCCGGACGGGGCTGGCCCGCCTCTTTCCCAGCCCCTACCTGCGGGTGGTGGTGGGGAGCGCAGGGGTGATCCTTCTCACCCTGGTCCTGGGCACCAAGGATTATCTGGGCACGGGGGACACCATGATCTATGCCGCCATCCACGACGGCCAGGCGGCCCCGGCGGACTTTGCCTTCAAGCTCCTCTTTACCGCCCTCACCCTGGGGGCGGGGCTGAAGGGAGGCGAGATCGTCCCCTGCTTTGCCATGGGGGCGGCCTTCGGCTGCGCGGCGGGGCCCCTGCTGGGCCTGCCGGGACCCTATGCCGGGGCGGTGGGGATGGTGGCCCTGTTCTGCGGTGTGACCAACTGCCCCCTGTCGGCCCTGGTGCTGGCCTTTGAGGTCTTTTCCTTCTGCAACCCCGGGGGCTTCCTGGTGGCGGTGGCGGCCAGCTTTCTGGTCTCGGGCTACGGGGGGCTGTATGAAAAGCAAAAGTTTGCCTTTTCCAAACAGGCCGAGCCCGCCGGCCTGGGCCGGGAGGACCGGCAGGAGGGGGAGGAGACCTTCTGACCCTCCTGGGGGAATCATGGGTAAGACGGCGGCGGCGGGGAAAAAGTTCCCGCCTCTGGCCGGCCCCCTGGCCCGCGGGGCGGCGATTTTGGCGAAATTGTAAAAAAGGAATGTACAAAGCAGGGAAACTATAGTACAATGATACCAGTGAAGCCCCAAACCCCAACAGAAAGGAAAGAGAGAACCATGAAAAAACTCCTCGCCCTCGCCCTCACCCTCTGTCTGGCCCTGAGCCTGAGCGTCCCCGCCCTGGCCGCCGGCAGCAGCATGAGCAACTTCCAAAAGACGGACACCTACTACAACCAGTTCACCGACGTGTCCGCCAGCCACTGGGCCGCCTCCTCGGTGAAGCTGTGCTATGAGTACGGCCTGATGAAGGGGGCCGCCCCCAACCTGTTTAACTTAGAGGGGAACCTGAGCCTGGCCGAGGCCATCGTCATGGCCGACCGCATCCACGAGATCTACACCACCGGCCAGAGCACCATCGCCAACGGCACCCCCTGGTACCAGCCCTATGTGGACTACGCCATGGACAACGGCATCATTTCCGCCGGCGGCTTTGCCGACTACAACGCCAAGGCCACCCGCGCCCAGATGGCCCAGATCTTCTACAACGCCCTGCCCGCCGCCCAGCTGCCCCCCATCAACACCATTTCCAGCATCCCCGACGTCTCCTCCTCTGCCTCCTACGCCGGGGCGGTGACCGCCCTGTACAAGGCGGGGGTCCTCACCGGCAGCGACATGTTCGGCACCTTCCACCCCAACAACAACATCAAGCGCTCCGAGGCCGCCGCCATCCTCACCCGCATGGCCCTGCCCGAGCAGCGCCAGACGGTGGTGCTGATGAAGCACGTCAGCCAGGGCAACGTCAACCTGGCCGTGCCCCAGAGCGCCACGGAGGAGAGCGAGAACGGCCTGTACATCCAGCTGTCCGCCCTTGACGGGGCCGGGGCACTGATGGCCCAGTATTACGACAGCGCCTTCCAGGGGGTGAGCATCTCCATCTTCAGCGGCACGGAGATCACCAACCTCATCACCCGCGCCTTTGCCAACTCCGGCATCATCGTCGGCAGCGGCCAGTCCACCCTGGTCAAGTTCGGCTCCCTGGCCGCCTACCGCACCACGGGCACCATGAACCTGAGCGGGACGGTGATGGACTGCGTCATCTACTCCTACCTCTCCGGCAGCTCCCTGACCATGGTCTGCCTGCTGTCTTACAACAACGATACCGTCCTGACCAACATGGCCAACGGCCTGACCGTGGGCGGTTACGCCCCCTCGCCCCTGCTGTGAGTCAGACAGCCCCCGTTTCCCAACCCCTGCCCGCCGGGACCGAGACACGGTCCCGGCGGTTTTTTGCGGGGAGAAAAAAGGGGAGAACTTCTCCTTGACAACCGGGCTACCTTGCATTACAATGTACCTTGCAATACAAAGTAGTGGGGAGGTGGGGACCGTGATCCCGTCCCAAATGCTCAAAGGGGTCCTGCAGGGCAGCGTCCTGGCCATTCTGGGGCAGAAGGAGACCTACGGCTACGAGATCGTCCAGGACCTGACCGCCTACGGCTTCGGCCATGTAGCCGAGGGGACGGTCTACCCCCTGCTGCTGCGGCTGGAAAAGGGGGGGCTGGTGCAGGCCCGGTTCGTGGAGGGGGGCAGCGGCCCCCGGCGGAAGTACTACGCCCTGACCGACCGGGGCCGGGAGGAACTGGCGGCCTTCCGGGCCAGCTTTTGGGAGATGACCGCCGCCGTGACACGTCTGCCCGGTTTTGGGGAAGAGGAGGAAGGAAGATGAACGGACAAGTCAGAGCCCTCTTGCGGGAGAACAACCGCCGGGAAAAGGGACTCAGCCCCGAGGCCCAGGAGAAGATGACCGACATCGTGGTCTATCTCCGGGGCCAGGACCTGAGCCAGCTGACCCAGGAGGAGATCCGCCGGGACATCCAGGAGATGGTCCTGGCTGCCGAGGCCCGGGGGGAGCGCATCGACCAGGTGATTGGAGAAGACCACCGGGCCTTCTGCGACGAGATTGTAGCCGCCGTGCCCCGGTCCTCCCGGCCGGTGCGGGCCCTGCGGGCGGTGAGCGTGATCCTGCCCGCCCTGTCGGTGCTGTTGGGGATCTGGACGGTGAACAAGGTGGTCCACACCCTGCTGGCGGGCAATCCGCCCCTCTATCTCACCCTGACGGTGGGGGAGGTGATCTCCATGGCCGTGATCCTGCTGACCGGGGTGGCGGCGGTGGAGTGGATCTGCCACACCGCCCTGGACAAGGAAAAGGAAGAGGGAAAGGGGAGAGGCTTTCTCCGCCTGTGGGCCATCTGCGTGGGGGTGGCGGCGGCCATCCTGGTGCCGGGGCTGGTGTGGAAAGCACCCCTGTGTACCGTCTTTCTGCCGGTGGCTGTGGTGGTCACTTTCCTGCCCGCCCTGCTCTCCTGGGGCCTGAGCCGCTGCCGGGCGCTGTAAGGGGCAATGCCGCAGGAGCAGCCCTGACAGAATGAGGCAGTACGTTGGGCACCAACCACCCCTTGGCTTCCCCTTGGGTAAACAGTGAATAAACCAGATATTTCTTTCGGGGAGGTATTGAAATAGGCAAAACAGCGACTTTCTCAATTGTATTCCCAACGAAATTTCCCACTCTCATAGGAAAAGGGCGCAATGAGGCTATGGTCCTCATCCAAAGCATGCAAGTGCATACAGATTGGCGCTTGCAAAAGTCAGATATGCGTAGTCCA
>DXEA01000199.1 GCA_019115225.1 Candidatus Evtepia faecigallinarum | reverse complement strand
CGGTCTGGGTCTGGTTTGTTATACACATTTTGGCTGAGCAGAGCCTCATTTTATGAATATTTAGAACTGCTTGCCCTTTTCCGAGCAAAGAAAACCTGCCGCAGAATTTTTCCATTCTGCGACAGGCCCTTGTTTTTTATCGCCGGGTCTTCTTCTGCCGCTTGCGGAAATCCTCCTCGATGGCGTCCTTCCAGTGCGCATCCAGGGGCGCGCTGCACCGGACGGCCGCCACGGCCTGGCTGACCACCTCATAGTTCAGGCGGGTGCCCTGGCTGTCGCAGTGGTAGTTTACCGCCCGGTCGGGGGCGATGCCCAGCCGGCCCGCCGTCTCCACCGCGTCGATGTTGGCCCCCAGGAAGAGGAACTCCCAACCGTATTTCTCCTTCTGGCGCTGGATCATGTCCTTCACCTGCTGGGCCGAATAGCGGCGGCTGGCGTTCTCCATGCCGTCGGTGGTGATGACGAAGAGGGTGTGTTCCGGCACATCCTCCGCCCTGGCGTACTTGTGGATGTTGCCGATGTGGCAGATGGCCCCGCCGATGGCGTCCAGCAGGGCGGTGCAGCCCCGGACCGTATACTCCTTTTGGGTCATGGGGCGGACCCGGCCCACCTTCACCCGGTCGTGGAGCACCTCGGTGCGGTCGTCAAAGAGGACGGTGGAGACGAAGGCCTCGCCGGGCTCCCTCTTCTGCTTTTCGAGCATGGCGTTGAAGCCGCCGATGGTGTCGCCCTCCAGGCCCTGCATGGAGCCGCTGCGGTCCAGGATGAACACGAGTTCTGTCAAGTTCTTCTTCATAAGAAATCCCCCTATTCTGTGTTGTTTGGTTGACAAGCACAGTATAGGGGGATTTTTCCCTCCTGTGGTCGCCTGGCAGGCGACAGTTATTTCCGCAGGATTTTCTCCATGGGTTTGCCCTTGGCCAGCTCATCCACCAGTTTGTCGAGATACCGGATCTCCCGCATGAGCGGGTCCTCGATCTCCTCCACCCGGATGCCGCAGACCTTGCCGCTGATCATCACGCGGTCAGGGTTCATGGCGGGGGCATTTCGGAAGAAATTCCCATAACTTATATCAGACTGCTCCAGCCGGGACAGCGCCTGCGGCGTGTAGCCGGTGAGCCAGGCGGTGACCTGGTCCACCTCATCCCGGGTGCGGCCCTTTTTCTCCGCCTTGGCCACCAGCAGGGGGTAGACCTTGGCAAAGGCCATTTCTGTTACATCCATCCGCGGCATGGCGTTATCCTCCCAACAGGCTCTGGTCAAAGGCGAACAGGGCTTCGTTGATCTCAAAGATGTTGTAGTTTTCATGGGCGATGAAATACTCCACGATGATGTCAAACTTGCTGGCGTGAGAGAAGGCAAAGCCCGCCTTTTCCAGCATCTCCCGGGCCTCCGGCAAGGGCAGCTCCAGGGCGACGGCGAAGGCCATGGCGGTGGGTTTGGAGGGTTTATAGTGGACATCCGAGCGGATCTTGGAAAAGAGCTTGCGGTCGATGTTGGCCTTTTTGTAGCACTGGGCGTCGGTCATGCCCCTCTCGTCGATCTTCCGCAGCAGCATCTGGGAAAAGCTCTCGTCCAGTTTGCTGAGGGCTTCGCCCAGGCCGAAGGGCGCCGCGGCACAGGGGGGCGGCATCCATGCCGCTTCCTCCATGGGCATCGAGGGCTGGGCCATCCGGCGGCGCTGGGTCTCCCGACTGTCGGTGTGGGCCTCCACATAGCGGTCGTCGATGTAGGCGGCGATGTCGGCAAAGAGCTTGCCGCCGATGGTGTAGGCGGCCCGGTCAAAGATCACCAGGTACACCGTCATATCATGCTTTAGCAGGAACTGCCCGATGGTATCCACCGCCACCTGCAGGGCCCGGTCCTTGGGGTAGCCGTACACCCCGGAAGAAATCAGGGGGAAGGCCACCGTTTCACACTGCCGGGCCAGGGCCGCCTCCAGGGAGGTGCGGTAGGCGGAGGCCAGCAGCGCCCGCTCCCCGTGGCTGCCACCCCGCCAGATGGGGCCCACGGTGTGGATAACAAACTTTGCCGGCAGGCGGTAGCCCTTGGTGACCTTAGCCTGTCCCGTTTTGCAGCCGCCCAGGGTGCGGCACGCGGCCAGCAGCTCCGGCCCGGCGGCACGGTGGATGGCGCCGTCCACACCGCCGCCGCCCAGCAGGCTCTCGTTGGCGGCATTGACAATGGCGTCCACCTTCATGGTGGTAATATCGTTTCGTACAATTTGCAGGGGCATGACGGCACCTCCACTGTAAATTCAAATGCTTCCCACAGGAAACAGCAGCCGGACCCTGCCGCTCATGGAGCCGTCCGGTGTGACGAAGGAAATGACATGCTCCACCTTGCGGGCGTCCTCCACCCGGAAGGCGCGGCGCTCCCCGGCAGGCACCACAAAACGATGCGCTGGCTGTCGGTCGCTATAGTAAATGAAAATGGTGGCGTCCACTTGATTCGTGTTTTCCGCCAGGAGCAGATAGACCGGCCCGGGCTGGGTCCAGGTATAGTCGTGGGTCCAAAATACTTCATCCAAACCAAATGTGTAGCCCGGTGGAATTCCCTCAAAGACATACCCACTGCCGTCCGTGATGGTCACTTCCTCCTCCGGCCGCGTGGACCAGCAGTACACCCCGGCACATCCCACGGCCACGATGACACAAATTGCCGCCGCGATCCCCACTTTCTGCCGTAGGGAAAGGAGCCGCGGCAAGTCCGGAATCGCCTCCAGCAGCTCCCGCGCCATCTGCTCCGGGGGACCAAAGGCCTCCACCAGATCCGTCCAGGCGGGTGAGGGATGTTCCTCCAAAAAGGGTGTCAGCGAACGCCGGAAGGCTTTCCGCACTTGCTTGCGCCGACGCACCCCCTTGACTTCGCGTCCCAAGGCGCTTTCGTATCGCCGGATCGCAGCATCATGCATCGCCCTCGCCCCCCAACAAAATGTGCTCCACCCCTTGCGAAAAAAGGTGATAGGCCGTCAACAGCTCTTGGAGATGTGTCTTTCCGTTCTCGGTCAAAGCATAGTATTGCCGCAAACGGCCATCCGGAGCGGTCCGTTTTTCCGTCTCTTTCAGATAGCCCCTCTGGGTGATCCGGTAAATCGCGGCATAGGGGAACACAATGGAAAGCGTCCCCTTGCTTCGCGTTTCCAACAGAGGCGCCAACTCCCCAATGTAATGTTCCTTCTCGCTGAAAAGAAAGAGAATCAATAGCTCCGTCAGAGCTTTTTTCAGATTTTCTTCTAACCCGCCGGCAGAGCGAGTTTTCCCGTCTGATAATGCGTCCTTCACCACAGTATCCTGCCTTTCCTATCTGTTTTTTATTTTACCACGCTCCGTCTACCCCGTCTACCCTTCCATCTTTTTTATTTTTCTATGCACAATTTTTTGTATTGACAAAGTTTTTGCAGCAGGTTAGAATGCACATAGAAGCCCCACAAAGGGGCAGCATCTATCGTCACTATGCTCACACCGAAAGGAGATGATTGGGGATGCAACGCATTTTATCGCCTGTCCCGACGCCCGCTCGTCTGTGTATCCTTCTCGCCGCCGCTCTCTGCCTGCTGGCCCTGAGCGCCTGCGGCCAGACCCAGGACCCGGAGACACCGGCAGCAGAAACAGACAGCGACAGCGCCGATGTGGAGGTGACCTTTGCCACCGACCAGGGCGGCGAAACCCATTATCTCTTCCTCCAAGGAGAGAAGTTTTATGACATTTGGCTTCAGGAGGGCGCCCTGTCCCCCGAGGCCGGGCAGGCCGCCATGGACCGCATCATGGCCGACCTCTGATCCCGTGCAATATCCGCGACCCAAGGAATAGGAGGGCCGTTCCATGAAAAAATCCGTCAAACTCCTTCTGCTTGTGCTCGTGGTGGTTGTCGTGGCCGCAGGCATCGCCGCGGCGGCGGCCTTCCGGCCCCAACCCCTGGTGGATGGCGGCACCGACTACCTGTGCCCCCACATGACCCTTTGGCTGTCGGGGGGCAACGATGAATTTGAGGACCGCATCCTCCTCAACCCGGACAGCACCCAGGCCGCTGCCATTACGGCGGTTCTGCGCAACTATCAGTGCCGGCTTTCCACCGACTATTTGATCGACAGCATCCTCTCCCACTTTTTCCCCCGCCATGTGGCAAAGGTGGACGACCCGGTCCCCCAGTGGCTGGAGGTCTCCTTCCTCCTCCTGAACCCGGAGGACCCTGACCAGATCATGCCCAACTTCCTTGTGGGCAGCGGCCACGCCCAGAAGCGCCCGTCGGGCACCTATGCGCCCCCCTATTATGAGGTGGAAAACAGCGAACAGCTGTACCGGGAGCTCAGCGCCGCCCTGGACCTGCCCGCCCTGTTTGCCAAGTACGGCGGACAGGTTTCCACAGAGCCGGATGCCCCCGTGCTGCCGGAGACCAGTGTGGTGGTGGATGAGCCCCTCTCGGGAGAGGAAATCACCTGGTTCCAGCAGGAGGGGTACTACATCTACCGCATGTGGGTGGAAAACGCCACCGACGAGGAGATGACCGTCACCATCACCGGCCCCACCCCCCGCACCTTCACCCTGGCCGCCGGGGCAACGGAAGAGATCCAGCAGGTCCCCGCCAATTCGGGCCTTTACCAAGCCCGCTTTGCCACCGCCAGCGGTACCCTCCAAGGGACCGTCAAAGTGGAGATGTCCTCCCAAGCGGACGAGGAAGGAGGAACCTCATGAAACGCTCACCTTGGATGAACCTCCCCTTCTGGGGACTCGTTGGGACGCTGGCATTGCTCATCGTCCACCTGCTGCTCACCAACCACGGCAGCAGTATCCTGGCCATCGGCTTCGCCGGTGCGCTGTACTTCCTGGCCAGAGACCGGGCCACAGAGGTGCGGGACAACCTGTGGCTGGCCAAGGCGGACGCAGTCGTCTTGACGGCTGTTCTGGTCGCCGTCCTTTGCTTCTCCCTCTGCTGGGACCAGCAATACGGCACCATGCTCAGCCTGGGCCAGGAGAAGGACCTGAGCCTGGTGGTCATGGTCAGCCTGCTCTTCGCCGCCACCTTCTGCTTCGCCCAAAAGGACTTGGCGCGCACCGAACAGAAAGAAACCTGATTCCTGATAACGCAGACGGCCTCTCCGGGCACTTCCCCGGAGAGGCCGTCTGCTTCCCAAAACGTCCGCCGGGAACAAAGTGACAAAAAATTTTTGAAATTTAGCACTAACCTATGGAAAGTGATAAATTTTTCAAAAGGACTTGCAATTTCATTTCTACCGCGCCATAATAGGGTTAGCACTTTGAGGGTTAGAGTGCTAACCCTATTGGATACAGGAGGCGTTTCTATACCATGGAAAAGAAACAATTTAAAGCCGAATCTCAGCGTCTGATGGACCTGATGATCAACTCCATCTATACCCACAAAGAGATCTTCCTGCGGGAGATCATCTCCAACGCCAGCGACGCCATCGACAAGCTGGCCTACCGGGCCCTCACCGATGAGAAGGTGGGCCTGAACCGGGACGACTTCCAAATCGTCGTGGTCCCCGACAAGGAGGCCCGCACCCTCACCGTCAGCGACAACGGCATCGGCATGACCCAGGAGGAGATGGAAAACAACCTGGGCACCATCGCCAAGAGCGGCTCCCTCCAGTTCAAGAAGGAGACCGAGGACGCCGACGACGCCGAGCTGGACATCATCGGCCAGTTCGGCGTGGGCTTCTACTCCGCCTTCATGGTGGCCGACAAGGTCACGGTGATCTCCAAGGCCTACGG
>DXEA01000198.1 GCA_019115225.1 Candidatus Evtepia faecigallinarum | reverse complement strand
CGGGCGCCGAAGCGGATCTCCAGCTTGTCGCCCACCTTCACGTCATAGGAGGCCTTGACCACCCGGCCGTTGACGGAGATGCGCTCGTTGTCGCAGGCCTCGTTGGCCACGGTGCGGCGCTTGATGAGGCGGGAGACTTTTAACCACTTGTCCAGTCGCATACCCTCACCCCCCTCAGTTGGTGATGAGCCCGGCGTGGCCGATGGGCAGCAGGGTGGCCACGGCCCGGCCGATGATATACCGCTCATCCACGACCCCCAGGCGCTCGTCCCGGCTGTCGGAGGAGCCGTTGCGGTTATCTCCCATGACAAACACGCAGCCCTCCGGCACCTCCCAATAGGTGCCCTGGGCATAGGGGCTGGAGGGGACGCGCATGGGCTCTAAGATGTAAGGCTCCTCCAGGGGCTGGCCGTCCACATAGACGGTGCTGGTGTCATAGTCGATCTCCACCGTCTGGCCCCCCAGGGCGATGACTCGCTTGACGATGGGGGTGGTGATGTCGCCAAAGTCCTTGTGCAGCACCACGATGTCCCCCCGTTTCGGCTCATAGGCGATGCCCTGGAGCAGGAGCATATCCTTGTGGTTGAGGGTGGGGTCCATGGAGTGGCCGTCCACCCCGATGATCCGGCCGAAGAAGGTAAAGACGATCAGCAGAAAGACCAGGGCAAAGGCCAGGGCCTGCAGCCAGCCGTTCAGGTCGGCGCCGAAGGCGCCGGGGCGTTTCTTGTTCTGGCCGCCCTGCTGTCCCTGGCCGGCGGCCTGGGCCGGCTGGGGGGCGTCCGGCGGGAGATTGGTTGCGGACATAAGGGGTGACCTCCTTTGGGATCGTTATCACTTCATCTGCCCATTATACCCCCCTTTCCCCTCCTTGGCAACCATGGATCGCTTCAAAATCCAGGCAGCAGGACGGTGGTCAGGCCGGGCAGGTCCTTCAGATGCGCCAGCTCCCGGTGCTGGCAGGTAAAGAGCAGGATCTGGCGGGTCTGGGCCAGCTGGCCCAGCAGCTCCAGGGCCGCCGCCAGGCGCTCATCGTCAAAGGACAGCAGGGCGTCGTCCAGGATCAGCGGGCAGGCCCGGGGCGCGGGGAGCACCAGGTCGGCCACCGCCAGGCGCAGGGCCAGATAGAGCTGGTCGGTGGTGCCCTGGCTGAGCAGGGCCAGGGGGCGGTCGGCCAGGGAGGCCTCCTCCCGCACGGTGACCTGAAGGTCCCGGTCCAGAGAGACATCGGAAAATCTCCCCTGGGTCAGGCGGGCAAAGTAGCTCTGGGCCAGGCGGCCCAGCTGGGGGGAAAAGCGGGCGTGGAGGTGGTCCTCCGCCTGGCGCAGGGTCTCCATGGCGATCTCCAGGGCGTCACAGTCTCCCCGCAGCCGGTCTGCCTCCTCCCGGATCTGGTCCAGCCGGGCATCCAGAAAGACCGGGTCCCCCAGGGCGTCCAGCCGGCCCTGGAGCTGGGCCAGCTCCTGCTCGGCCAGGTGGAGGGAGGCCTGACAGGCCTCCGCCTCCGGGGGCAGATAGGGCCCTGCCACCGGCTGGCGAACCGCCTCGAAATACTTCTGGGCGTGGTCCCGGTGGAGCTGGGCCTGGGTCACCGCCTGGTCCAGGGCGGCCGCCTCCCGCTCATGGGCCTCCAGCAGGCCCTGGAGGGTCTCCTCCTCCTGCTCGTCCCGCCGGTCGCAGGCGGCCTTGATGCAGGCAAAGATCAGCACCAGCAGCCACAGCACCCCCATCGGCGGGGCCAGGAAAATCAGGGGGAGCTCCGGCACCTGGAGGGGGAAGGCGGGAAAGGCGGGCAGCACGACCCGGGGGACCAGGAAGAGGAAGGCCGCGCACAGGGTCAGCAGCACGATGAAGGTCACAAAGCCTGTCATCAGCCGCCGGCGGCTGGTCACCTCCCGCTGGACCTGGCGCAGCTCCTCCACCAGCTGGTCCGGGTCCTCCATCTCCTCCCGGCGGGCCTGGAGGGTCTGGAGCTGGAGCTCGGCGGCGTCCAGCTGGGCGGCGGCCTCGCCATAGCGGCGCTGGCTGTCGGTCTGGATGCGGGAGGTCTCCTGGGCCAGCCGGTCATCCCAGTGGGCCTTTTGCCGGCGCAGGGCCTCCGTCCGGGCCTGGACCTGGGCCATCTGCCGGTGGAGCCCGGCGGTCTGCTCCAGGCTCTGGCGCAGCTCCTCCGCCTCCTGCTCCAGCTGGGGCAGCTGGCCGCTGGTGTGGAAGCGGCGGCGGTGGAGCCAGGCTTTCAGCCGGTCGTTGGCCTCCGTCCAGGACACGTCCTCCTCCCCGGTGGAGACCAGGGCGGCGATGCGCTTTTCCAGCTCCTGGCTCTGGCTGACGGCCAGGCCGGTCTGGCGGAGAAAGACCGACCGGTCAAAAACCTCCCGGCTCACCCCCGTGAGGACCTCCCCCACATTCTCCCCGGTCAGGCCGGGCACCGGCAAGCCGGTGTCCCGGTGCCGGGCGGAGAAGGTGCCCATGGGCACCCCGCCGGCGGAGGTCCGGCGCAGTTCGATCACCTGCCCCTGGTGCTCGCACACCAGCAGGCCCTCCATGGGCGCGCCGTTCCAGGGGCGGTAGCGGTTCTTGTCGGCAGGGGCCCCCTTCCGGTCCCGCTGGCGGGTGTCCAGGCCGTAGAGCATGGTGCGCAGAAAGGCGCACCAGGTGGACTTCCCCCCGCCGTTGGGAGCCCCGATGAGGGTCAGGCCGGGGCCGAAGGTGAGGGTGTCCCCGGCCAGGCAGCCGAAGGTGGCGGTGAGACGGAGCAGCTTCATGTGGGTTCCTCCCTTCCTTCCAGGGCCGCCAGGCCAAAGCGCACCGCCCGCTCCAGCAGGGGCTGGTCCTCGGGGGCGGCCTCCTGGAGGCGCTGGGCCATTTTGCGCAGAAAGAGGCCGGTGAGGGTGTCCTCCTCCCGCCTGGCCCACAGGGACTGGCTCAGGGTGGTCTGGTCCAGGAGGGTGACGTGGTAGCACTGCTCCGCCGCCAGGGCGCCCAGGGCCGTCAAATCGGGCCCCTCCTCCCGGGCCCCCACCAGGCGCAGGCGGAGGATGTCCTCGGGGTTGGCCCCGGAGAGAAATTCCGTCAGGGCCTGGGCCGGGTCCCGGCCGGTGATGTCCAGGGCGGGGGAGAGGTAGCGGCGCAGGGCCAGGGGGAGAAAGTCCAGGGTGAGCCGGTCCCCCTCCAGATGCCCGATGTAAACCCCCTTGTCCCCCATCTCGTCAAAGCCCCTTCCCTCGGGGCAGCCGGGCCAGGCATAGTAGGTCTGGCCCGCCCGCTGCAGGCCGCTGGCGGCGTGGCTGTGGCCCAGGGCCAGATAGGTCAGCCCCGACCCAGCCACCTCCCCCTGGGTGATGGGCCCGTACCGGCTGTGGGGGGAGGACAGGTCCCCGTGAAAGCAGCCAAAGCTCACCCCCTCCTCCCGGGCCCGGAACCCCGTCAGGGGCCCGTCCATCCGGTAGGGGGAGACGAAGGCGCTGCCATAGACCGTCACCCCCAGCCGGGGCACCTCCACCCGCTCCGGGGTGGGGCCGGAGAAGATGTGGACGTGGCCGGGCCAGGCCCGGCGGCAGTAGGGGGAGGCGTCGGTGTAGGGGTCGTGGTTGCCCGGGGCCAGAAAGACCGGCGCCTCCAGCCCTGCAAAGAATTCCTCCAAAGCCTGTAGGCTCTCCGGCCGCACCCGCTGGCTGTCAAAGAGGTCCCCGGCCAGAAAGATCAGGTCTGCCCGGCTCTCCCGGGCGGCCTGGGCCAGCCGGGAGAGCAGCTGCCGCTGTTCCCGGCGGCGCTGGGCGGCCTGCTCCGGGGGCAGGGCATGGAAGGGGGAGTCCAGGTGGAGGTCGGCGGCGTGGAGAAAGGTCAGCATAGGCTCCTCCTTTCCGGCTGCTCAGTCGGTCACATCCACGCGGGTGACCTGACAGCAGCCCTTGCTCTGGGTGTCGATGGTAAAGAGCACCGCCCCCAGCCTATTGGGCCCCTGGGCGGCCTCATACCGCCGGGGGAGCTGGCCGAGAAAGCGGGCGATGGAATTTTCCGGCTTCACCCCCAGGATGGACAGGGCGGGGCCGGTCATGCCCAGGTCGGTGACAAAGCCCGTGCCCTGGGGCAAAATCTGGGTGTCGGCGGTGGGCACATGGGTGTGGGTCCCCCACACCGCCTGGACCCGGCCGTCCAGATACCACCCCATGGCCCCCTTCTCGCTGGTGGCCTCGGCGTGGAAGTCCACAAACACCAGGTCGGCCTCCAGCTCCGCCAGGATGCGGTCGGCGGTGTGGAAGGGGGAGTCCAGGTTGGCATCCAGCTCAAACCGGCCCATGAGGTTCACCACCCCCAGCCGCAGCCCCTGGGGCCCCTCATAGACCCCAAAGCCCCGGCCGGGGAGGTTGGCGGCAAAGTTGGCCGGCCGCAGGATGTAGGGGCTGTCCTCCAGATAGTCCTTGATCTGCAGCTTGTTCCAGGTGTGGTTGCCCAGAGTGATCACATCCGCCCCGGCATCGAAGATCTCCTCGGCGTGCTGGGGCAGCAGCCCCAAGCCGGCGGCGTTCTCCCCGTTGACCACGGTGAAGTGGACGTCATATTCCTTTTGCAGGGGCCGCAGGCGGCGGCTCAGGCAGTCCAGGCCCCCCTGGGCCACCACGTCCCCTACGGCAAGTACGTTCAGCAGCATGGCAAAGTTCCCCCTTTGGGATCGAAAAGTCGTCTTATCCTCTATTATATGCCCTTCTCCCCAAAATCAAAAGGGGGTAAAAAGCGACAAAATTTCTCCTCCCCCCGCCCGGGGCACAAAAAAAGAACTTCCCCGCCCGGTGGGAAGTCGGGCGGGGAAGGGGATTTATTTGGCGTACTCGACGATCTTGACCTCCCGCAGCAGGTGGACCTTGATCTGTCCGGGGTACTCCAGCTCGTTTTCGATCCGCTGGGCGATCTCCCGGGCCAGCAGGACCATCTCGTCCTCGCTGACCACCTCGGGCTTGACAATGATGCGCACCTCGCGGCCGGCCTGGATGGCGTAGGATTTCTCCACGCCCCGGAAGGAAGAGGTGACCTCCTCCAGCTTTTCCAGGCGCTTGATGTAGTTTTCCAGGTTCTCCCGCCGAGCGCCGGGTCGGGCGGCGGAGATGGCGTCGGCCGCCTGGACCAGGCAGGCGATGACGGTCTGGGGCTCCACATCGTTGTGGTGGGCATGGATGGCATGGATCACATCCTTGCTCTCCTTGTACTTCCGGGCCAGCTCCACGCCGATGGTGACGTGGGAGCCCTCCACCTCATGGTCCACGGCCTTGCCCAGGTCGTGCAGCAGGCCGGCCCGCTTGGCGGTGGCCACGTCCTCGCCGATCTCGGCGGCCATGAGGCCGGCCAGCTGGGCCACCTCGATGGAGTGGTTGTACACGTTCTGGCCATAGCTGGTGCGGTACTTCATGCGGCCGATGAGCTTGATGAGCTCGGGGTGCAGGCCCATGACGTTGGTCTCCAGCACGGCCCGCTCGCCCTCGGCCTTGATGGTGGCGTCCACCTCCCGTTTGGCCATCTCCACCATCTCCTCGATGCGGGCGGGGTGGATGCGGCCGTCCAGGATGAGCTTTTCCAGGGCCAGGCGGGCGATCTCCCGGCGCACGGGGTCAAAGCAGGAGACGGTGATGGCCTCCGGGGTGTCGTCGATGATCAGGTCCACGCCGGTGAGGGTCTCCAGGGTGCGGATGTTCCGGCCCTCCCGGCCGATGATCCGGCCCTTCATCTCGTCGTTGGGCAGGGGAACCACCGACACCGTGGCCTCGGCCACGTGGTCGGCGGCGCAGCGCTGGATGGCCAGGCCCACGATCTCCTTGGCCTTGGCGTCGGCCTCCTCCTTGAAGCGGGCCTCGGCCTCCTTGATCTTCATGGCGGCCTCGTGGGTGACCTCGGCCTCCAGCTTGCTGATAAGGTAGGCCTTGGCCTCCTCGGCGGTGTAGCCGGAGATCCGTTCCAGGGTCTCCATCTGCTCGGCCTGGAGCTTGGCCACCTTGGCCCGGGCCTCCTCTAAGTTGGCCAGGCGGGCGGCGTAGGACTCCTCCTTGCGCTCCACGTTCTCCAGCTTGCGCTCCAGGGTCTCCTCCTTTTGCTGCAGCCGGCGCTCGTGGTCCTGCAGTTCCGAGCGGCGTTCTTTTACTTCTCTCTCGTAGTTGGTCTTTTCGGCCAGGATCTTCTCCTTGGCCTCTACCAGGGCTTCCCGTTTTTTGCTTTCCGCGCTCTTGATGGCCTCGTTGATGATCCGTTTGGCCTCTTCCTCGGCGCTGATGATCTCCTTTTCCGCAACCTTCTTACGGTACAGGACGCCCAAGGGAATCCCTATGACAAGCGCGACGGCAAATGCGATCACGCCAGTTAGGATATAGGGCAGCATACTGTCGGGACACACCTCCATTTCTGTAAAATTTCGCATAAAATCACGGACGCCGGCGTCCAATGGCGGAAAGACGGCGCCGCGGAAAGCGGGCAAGAGGTCCCGGGGCTGCCTCGGCAGAGGCAGCCGCCTCATTGTTCGCATATTTATACTGATTTTATTTTACTTGTCCAAGGCCGGTCTGTCAAGAGACTTCCGCGCCCCCATGGGGAAAAACTTCCTGCCCCTCCCGGCGGACACAACCGCCCCCGGCGGCATAGAATGGGGAAACGGAAAAGGAGGGATCGCCATGGAAGGACGTACGTCCGAAACTCTGCCCGGCCAGCAGGCAGAGAAAAAGGAGATCTTTGCCCGCGTCTGGAAGCGGGTCATGGCCGACAGCACCGCATCCTGCCCCATCGCCTGGGAGGACCCCGCCGGGGAGACTTCCGCCCAGCCCCGGGAGAGCGCCCCGCTCCGGGAGAGTGCCCCGCTCCGGGCAGTCGGCGGCGGGGAAGGAGCAGACCAGTGCCCCTGTCTGCCCGCCCCGGCCCAGCCCCCCAGGGGCCACCACCCCCACAGCGACTTTCCCCACCCCGGCGGCGTACTGGGGGAGGGCTGCCTGGAGTGCGCCCCGCTCCTCCAGGAGCTCATCCGCCGGGAGCTGGCCGACCTGCGGGAGTACCAGGCCCTGGCCCGCCGGGCCGGGGGCAATCCCGGCCGGGTGCTGGCGGGGATCGCCGGGGAGAAGAAGCGCCGGGCCAAGCGCCTCTCGGCGGCCTATTTCCTCATCTCCGGGGTCCGCTACTGGCCGGAGGGCCAGGGAACGCCCCCCATCCCCTCGTACTTAGGTACCCTCCGCCGCCGCTTTGCCCAGGAGCAGGCCACCATGGCCGCCTACCTGGCCGGGGCGGAGAGCACCGCCGACCCCTGCCTGCAGCAGCTCTTCTGGGACCACGCCAGGGAGTGCTGGGCCCAGGCCTGCCGCATCCGCACCCTGGTGGAGCAGAGCTGAGGGCCGCCCTGACGCAGAGAGAAAAAGGCCGCCGCAGAAGTCCTTCCTTCTGCGGCGGCTTTTGCAAGCTCACTCTTGTTCGCGCTCCTCCAGCGCCCGTCGATCCTCCGCCCGCCGGCGCCAGTTCTTATACCACACACTGGTAAAGACGATGCCGATGAACAGGATCTGTCCGCACAGGTACAGCCACAGCAGCAGGATGATGATGGACACCAGGGAGCCATAGACCAGGGAGTACCGGGAGGAGAGGCTGATGAACCAGGAAAAGATCCCCGATGCCACCACCAGCGCCAGGGCAGAGACAAAGCTGCTCACCAGCACCGGCAGCCGGGGGGTCCCCAGGGGGGCGGCCAGGTTGAGCACCGCCAGGATGAACAGGAAAAACAGGGAGAAGAGGAGCACATACCGGGTCCAGGACCACACCCCGATGAGCCCCCCCAGCACCGGGAATCGCTGGACCACCGTGTCCAGGGTCCGCTGGCCGGTGACCACCACCATCACCGACAGGTCCACCGTCAGCAGCAGGGCAAAGGGCAGCAGGATGCTCACCACCAACCCCTTGACCATGGACTGGGAGACGGTTTCGTACATATCCACGATCACCTGGGTGATGGTGCGGAAGGCAGCGGCGGCCGAGAACCAGCACCCCGCCAGCCCCGCCAGGAACAGGCCGGGGGTCTGGTGCATGGCGATGTAGCCCAGATAGCCCGCCAGCACGTCCAGGGCGGCTTCGGGCAGGATGTTCTGCAGCTGGTCCACCAGCCCCACCACGTCGATGTTCACCAGCCCCAGGATGTAGGAGACGCAGATGAGCATGGGAAAGACGGTCAGCAGCACGAAATAGGCCAGGCAGGCCGCCGCCTGGGGCACCCGCCGGCTGAAGTAGAGCATGAGCCCTTCCCGCAGGAAGAGGGCCGGGGGGGAGTTCCAGAGCTTTTTCACCATAATCGCCTCCTTTTTCCGGGGGACAGACCGTTCTAACCTCCAGTCTATGCCGCATAAGCTGATGGCATACGGGAGGAGGATGCCAATGAAAACACGAAAGCCGGCGGGCCGGGTCCGCCGCTTTTTCCGCCGCAGTCTGGCCGGACTGCTGGCCGTGGGGGGACTGGCCATGGCCGCGGGCACCGCCGGGCTCCCCGGCGCCTGGCTGGCGGGGGCCTGGTCCCAGCCGGCGGCGCCGGCGGGGGACGTGCCCTTTCTCCAGCGGCTGCTGCTGGGGGACTCGGCCATGCTCAGCCAGTGGGCGGCCTCGGCGGGTCAGTCCCAGGACGCCCCGCCGGCCGAGGGGGAGGCCGAGCCCCAGCTGGAGCAGGCCGTCACCCCGGACAAGATCCAGGAAAAGACCATCGCCGGCGGGGGCACGGGCTATCTCAACGGCCAGGGGATCTCCCTGTTCAACCGCACGGAAAAGACCGTGGACCTGGACGCCGTGGCCCAGGCGGGGACCAGCCTGACCTTCCAGCCGGCCTCGGCAGGGCCCCAGGTGCTCATCATGCACACCCACGGCACCGAGTCCTATGCCCGGGACGGCACCGAGCCCTATACGGAGACCGGCGTGGCCCGGACCACCGACACCGGCTACAACATGATCCGGGTGGGGGATGAGATCGCCCGCATTTTTACGGAAATGGGCCTGAACGTGCTCCACGACACATCCCTCTACGACTATCCCTCCTACAACGACGCCTACACCAACGCCCGGGCCGGCATCGAGGCCTACCTGGCGAAATACCCCACCATCCAGATGGTCCTGGACGTCCACCGGGACGCCCTGGTGGACAGCGACGGCACCATCTACAAGCCCGTGCTCCAGATCGACGGGGTAAAGACCGCCCAGGTCATGCTCCTGGTGGGCACGGACGACGCCGGGGCCACCTTCCCCGACTGGACCGAGCACCTGGCCCTGGCCATGGAGATCCAACAGCAGATGAACTCCCTCTGGCCCGGTCTGGCCCGGCCCATCACCCTGCGCACCGCCCGCTTCAACCAGCAGCTGACCAAGGGCTCCCTGCTGGTGGAGGTGGGGGGCCACGGCAACTCCCTGGAGGAGGCTCTGGCCGGGGCCCGGCTCTTCGCCCGCTCGGCGGCCAAGGTCCTGCTGGAGCACACGGCGGGATAGCCGGGGAAAAAGAGGACCGAACCCGCGGGGGTTCGGTCCTTTTTGTCTGTCATGGCAGGCCCGTCACGACGACGGGGCCTCGGCCGCTGTTCCCGCCCCGGGGTCCTGGCCGGTGGACGGCTCCGTGCCGGTCTCCGGCTGCTGGGGGTCCTCCGGTTGCTGGGGGTCCTCCGGCTGCTGGGGCGTCTCCGGCTGGACAGGCTCCTCGGGCAGTGCGGGCTGCTCCGGCTGCTCTGTCTCCGGCGGCTGGGGCGTGGTCTCCTGGGAGGTGTCGGGGGTCTCCGTCTCCTCCTCGGCCGTCTCTTCCTCTTCCTCCTCCACCGGGGTGCGGGCGGGGGCGTTGTTCTCCCCGGGCAGATAGAAGAGGGGATCGATGGGCTCGTTCTCATACCGCACCTCAAAGTGGCAGTGGGGGCCGGTGGACCGGCCCGTGGAGCCCACCGCGGCGATGGGCTGGCCCTGGGTGACGGTGTCGCCCACCTCCACCAGGAGCTTGGAACAGTGGGCATAGTAGGTCACAAAGCCGTTGCCGTGGGACAGGACGACCAGATTGCCATAGGTCCCCTTCTCGCCGGCAAAGATCACCGTGCCGTCGGCCCCGGCGTTGATGGCGGTGCCCATGGGGGCGGCGATGTCCAGGCCCCGGTGGAAGTTGGTCTCGCCAAAGATGAAGCGGTAGCCGAACTCCGAGGTGATGGGTCCCTGAACGGGCCACAGGAAGAGGCAGCCGTCGGGCAGCTGGGGCAGCTCCTTGGTGCCGGTGCCCACGATGAGGGTGGTGGGCTCGGTGAGGGTGACGGCGCTCAGGTCATTGCTGGCCACGGGCACGCCGCAGCGCTTGACCACCCGGGCCAGGACCTCTGCCTGACCGGCCTGGCCCTCCTGGATCACCCGCTGCTGGCCCACGAACATGGAGCTGTCCTCCTGGACCTCCAGGACGGGGGCCAGTTCCCGGCTCACGTCCATCTCCTCCACGGTGGTCACTTCCAGAAGGGGGCAGTTCTGCTCAATGGTGATCTCCGTGCCCTCGGGCAGGGGGGTGCGCAGCTGGTCGCCCAACAGCTCAGCCCAGTCCACCTCCCCTTCCCCGGCGGCTGTGTTCTCGCCTCCGGCGGCGGCCTGCTGGCTCTGGGCCTCCCCGCCGGTCTCCTCGGCCTGGGCGGGCTCGGCCCCCTCGGGATAGTCGTCCTGGGCATCGCCCAGGTTCAGCACGATCTCACTTTCCAGGGTCAGGTCGGGGTTGAGCTCCCGGAACCGCTCCTCGGTCATGCCGAAGCACTCGGTCACCGACTCCAGGGTGTCCCCGCTCTGCACCGTGTAGGGGAAGGTGCGCAGGGTGGGGGTCAGGAGGATCTGGGCCAGCTCCTCCGCCGTCACCTGCTGCACCCCGGCGGGCAGGTATTCATAGCGCACGTCCACCTGGTTGACGATGTGCAGGGAGCGGGTCTCCGGGGTGGTGTAGTGTTCCTTGACCAGGTTCAGGGCCTGGGTGATGGTCTCCCCCTCTGCCGCCGCGCCCACCATCTTCCCGTCCACGGTGAGGGTGTAGACGTGGTCCAGCTCCGGGATAGCGTCCATGATGGAGCCGGTGACCCCGCTGAGGTTGGTCACCTGGTCCCTGGGGGCCAGGGTGGTGCTCACGGACAGGTCCTCCACGTTCAGGGTATAGGCGGTCTGGAGGATCTTGGACGTCCGGCTCTCGGCCTGGGTCAGGGCCTGGTCATAGATGGTCTCGTCCTGGAAGAAGGCCAGGGACCGCCCCTGGCTCTCCACCTGGTAGCAGAAGGTACAGGAGGCCGCCGTCACGGCGCCGGACAGCACCACACCTGCCACGCACAGGAAGGACAGGCTGGTGCGCAGGGGATGTTTCAGGCTCTCCTCCCGGCGCTTTTCCCAAAACCGCTCCAGCCGCTGCCGGAGCTGCTGCGGGTCTTTGCTGCGGGATGTCTGGTCCACGGGCGGTCACTCCTTTCTCATGGTTGGGATGTTCAGGGCAGCAGCTGGATCATGGCCGCCTGGTTGCCCCGCCGGTCCCCCATCTTCCGGTGGGACCAGTACAGTTCCGGGTGGCAGGCGGTACACAGGGGCAGCACGGACACATGGTCCTCCGCCAGCCCCGCCCCCAGCAGCTGCCAGCGGACGATGCCCTTCAGGTCCACGGCATACTTGCCGTTTTCCAGGGGCCGGCAGAAGGGGCGCACCCCCTCTCCCAGCCGTTCCTCCATGGCGGTGGGCACGTCGTCATGGGTCTCGAAGCAGCAGGGGCCGATGCCCGGCCCGATGGCTGCCAAAATATCCTTGGGGTCGCTGCCGTACTCGGCCCGCATCTTCTCCACCCCCTGGGGGGCAATGCCCAGGCTGGTACCCCGCCAGCCCGAGTGGACGGCGGCGATGACCCGTTTCACCGGGTCATACAGCAGCACCGGCAGGCAGTCGGCGTAGTAGATGGTTAAACACAGGCCGGGCTCGTCGGTGATGAGCCCATCCACCCGGTAGTCGATGGGGTCCAGCAGGTCGGGCAGCACGTCTGCCCGGCTGGCCACCCGGATGGTGTCCTCGTGGACCTGGTGGGTCATCACCAGGCTGTCCGCGTCCGCCCCGATGGCGGCGCAGAAGCGGCGGTAGTTCTCCCGCACCGCCGGCCGTTCATCCGGGCGGGTGATGCCCAAATTCAGCTGGGCGTAGGGCCCTGTGCTCACGCCCCCCAGCCGGGTGGCAAAGCCGTGGGCCACCCCGCCGGCGGCGGTGAAGGGGTCGGCGGTGTGAAAGACTACACCGTTTTGGGTTTGCTTGGTAAATGCCATGGGCAGACCGCTCCTTTTCGGAAAACAACGGAACAGAGGGCGCCCGGAAAACCTTACTGGGCGGCCTTATCCTTCAGATAGCAGCACTTCTTATACTTCTTGCCGCTGCCGCAGGGGCAGGGATCGTTGGGGCCGATCTTGATGGTCTTGCGCACGGGGGCCTTCTTCTGGGGCTCCTCGCTGCCGCCGGACTCGCCGGTGACCTTGGCCACCCGCTCCCGGCGGACCTCGTTGGTCTGCACCCGGGCCGCGATGATGCGGCGGATGGTCTCCTCCTGGATGGCCTGGATCATGGCCTCGAACATCTCGAAGCCTTCCTTCTTATAGGCGTCCACGGGGTTGGTCTGGGCATAGGCCCGCAGCTGGATGCCCTTCTTCAGCTCTTCCATGGCGTCGATGTGGTCCATCCAGTACTCGTCCACTACCCGCAGCATCATCACCCGCTCCAGCTCCCGCATGAGCTCCTCGCCCAGGGCCTCCTCCTTGGCGTTGTAGACGCCCAGGGCGGCCTGGTCCAGCTCTTCGGTCAGGTCCTTGATGCTCTTCTTGGCCAGCTCCTCGTCGGTGTACTGGAACTGCTCGGCGGGGAAGAAGAGGCCCCGGAAGGGCTCGGTGGCCATCTGATAGGACTCGGCGGTGAGATGCTTGTTCTCGCCCAGGTGGCCGTGGAGGGAGTTTTCGATCCAGCGGCCGATCATGCCCCGGATGAACTCGCCCATGTTCTCCCCATCCAGCACCTGGCGGCGCTGCTTGTAGATGACCTCACGCTGGACGTTCATCACGTCGTCGTACTCCAGGGTGTTCTTCCGGGCCTGGAAGTTCTTCGACTCCACCTTCTTCTGGGCGTTCTCAATGGCCCCGGAGAGGATCTTGGCGTCGATGGGCGTGTCGTCGTCGATCTTGAGGGTTTCCATCATGTTCTGCATCCGCTCGGTGCCGAACAGGCGCATGATGTCGTCCTCCATGGACAGGTAGAAGCGGCTCTCGCCGGGGTCCCCCTGCCGGCCGGAACGGCCCCGCAGCTGGTTGTCGATGCGCCGGGACTCGTGGCGCTCGGTGCCCAGGATGAACAGGCCGCCGGCGGCCCGGACCTTTTCGGCCTCGGGGGCCAGTTCTTCTTTATGCTTGGCCTCGGCCTCGGAGAACATCTTCCGGGCACTCAGGATCTCTTCGTTGTCGGTCTCGGCAAAGCCGGTGGCCTCGGCGATCATCTCGTCGGACAGGCCGGCCTTGCGCAGGTCGTTCTTGGCCAGAAATTCCGCGTTGCCCCCCAGCATGATGTCGGTGCCGCGGCCGGCCATGTTGGTGGCCACGGTGACGGCGCCGAACTTGCCGGCCTGGGCCACGATCTCGGCTTCCTTCTCGTGGTTCTTGGCGTTGAGGACGTTGTGCTTGATGCCCTGCTTGGTCAGCAGCTTCGACAAAACCTCCGACTTCTCGATGGAGGTGGTACCGGCCAGCACCGGCTGCCCCTTCTCGTGGCAGGCGGCAATCTGCCGCACGATGGCGTGGTACTTGCCCGTGGTGTTCTTATAGACCTCATCGGGGTGGTCCTGGCGGATGAGGGGCTTGTTGGTGGGCACCTCCACGATGTCCAGCTGATAGGTGGCGTTGAACTCTTCCTCCTCGGTCAGGGCGGTACCGGTCATACCGGAGAGCTTTTTATACAGACGGAAGTAGTTCTGGAAGGTGATGGTGGCCAGGGTCTTGGACTCCCGGGCCACGGTGACCTTTTCCTTGGCCTCGATGGCCTGGTGCAGGCCGTCGTTGTACCGGCGGCCGTACATGAGACGGCCGGTGAACTCGTCGACGATGATGACCTCGCCGTCTTTTACCACATAGTCAATGTCCCGCTTCATCAG
>DXEA01000023.1 GCA_019115225.1 Candidatus Evtepia faecigallinarum | reverse complement strand
ACCTTCTATGTCTGCCTCTTATACCGTCCCGTTCCCCTTTATTATTAAGGAAGGGTTGCACACCGAGAGGTAGTGGGGTCCTGCCGACAGTCCTCCGCCTGGTGCCAAGGATGGGCACCGCCTCTCTCCTCCCGAACGTACCTCCCCTCGCTGCACAGCACAAAAAGAAGGGGAAGCGAAATTCGCTTCCCCTTCTCTCATATCACGGTGAACTGACACAAGTTCTCTTTTCTCTCTCTTCTCTTACTCCACGTCCTTCAGAGCTGCCAGATTTTCCTCGCCCGTACGGACCTTGACCACCTTATCCACATGGTACACGGAGATCTTGCCGTCGCCGATCTTGCCGGTGTAGAGTGCCTTCTTGGCGGCCTGGATCACAGTATCCACCGGGATGTTGCCCACCAGGACCTCTACCTTAACCTTAGGCAGGAGGGTGGCATCCATCTCAACACCACGGTAACGCTCCCCGGCACCCTTCTGGATGCCGCAGCCCATCACCTGGGTGACCGTCATACCGGTCACCCCGATCTCATTCATGGCCTTCTTCAAGCGGTCATAGTGGGACAGGCGCGAGATGATACTCACCTTGTAAATCGTGCCGGGCACCATCGCGGCAGATACCTGCGGCGCCGGTGCGGGTGTGGGAGCCGCTGCGGGCGCCGGCACCACGGTAACGTCCTCGCCAATGCCCAGGTCGGTGTTCTCGTTGACGTCCATGGTCATGGTGTTGGACACGTCCATGATGCTGAAGCCGGCATAGGCACTGGGCAGGCCGTGCTCGCAGGCATCCAGGCCCTGGATCTCTTCCTCTTCCGTGACCCGCAGGCCCACGGTCGCCTTAATCAGGGCAAAGGTAATGGTGATGGTCACCGCAGCCCAGATGCAGATGCCCACAATGCCGATCAGCTGCGTGGTCAGCTGGCTAACGCCGCCGCCGTAGAACAGGCCGTTGATGGAGTCGTTGCCCGGTGCGCTGGTGGTGGCAAACAGGCCCACAGCCACAGTGCCCCAGACACCGTTGAGGAAGTGCACCACCACGGCGCCCACGGGATCGTCCACCCGCAGCTTGTAATCCAGGAACCACACGCCGAAGCACACCAGCAGGCCGGACACGCCCCCGATGATCACAGCGCCCAGACAATCCGTCACGTCGCAGCCGGCGGTGATGGCCACCAGGCCGGCCAGGGCGGCGATGAGGGCCATGACCTGCAGGCAGTGGCAGGAATAGTGGTTTGCCTCCCGCTGGTTTTCCACAAAAATGGGGCTGATCGGTTCCTTTTCCGTAAAATCACCCTCTCCTACCGTTTTTGGCCCCGGCTGTGCCGGGCCTTTCTTACTGGATGGTCAAAATGTCGCAAAAGCCCGTCACTTCAAAGACCTCCAGGATGGTCGCGTTCACATGACAGATGACCATCTTTCCCTGCCGGTTCATGATCTTCTGCGCCCCAAGGATCACCCGCAGGCCGGCAGAGGAGAGGTATTCCAGCCGGGAAAAGTCCAGCACCAGCTCGGTCACCCCCGTCAGGGAGCCGGTCACCTCCGCCTCCAGCTGGGGGGCTGTGACGGTGTCCAGCCGGCCCGCCAGGGCCAGGGTCAGCTTCCCGCCTTCCTTCGTTTTTTCGATCGTCATGGCAAATCCTCCCTTTTATCATTTCCTGCTCAGAACAGGACCGTCACCGTGTTGCTGCCGTCCTCACAGGTCCAGCGGCTCTCCTTGGTCTTTGCCAGGGCCAGCGTGACCGGCAGCTTTTCTCCCTGGGTCAGGGGGTCAAAGGGGGCCCCCGCCCACCGGATGACCGCCTCGCACTGGCTGCCGTCCTCCCGGCAGGCCGCGTCGAAGGTCAGCTGCCAGCCCCCCTCCGGGGGCAGGGTGGGCAGGATGACCGACACACACAGCTCCTCGAAAATCTGCTGGAATTTCAGGGACTGATCGGCCCCCAGCAGGTGCTTGCGGGCAAACACGTCGATCTCAGAGGCGGTGCCCAGGAAGTCGAAGGCGCCGGAGGTGATCTCTGCATGGAAGGTCTTCAGCCGCTGGACAAAGGCCCGGCAGCGGTCGGTCCGGGGGCTTTCAAAGATCTGCGCCGGCGTACCCTCCTCATAGATCACGCCCTGGTCCATGTAAAACACTCTGGTGGAGACATCCCGGGCAAATTTCATCTCATGGGTGACGATGAGCATGGTCAGGCCCTGGCTGGCCAGGCTGCGGATGACCGACAGCACTTCCCCCACCATGGTGGGGTCCAGGGCGGAGGTGGGCTCATCGAACAGGACGATGTCAGGGGCCATGGCCAGGGTGCGGGCGATGGCCACCCGCTGCTTCTGCCCGCCGGAGAGCTCGTCGGGGTAGTTCATGGCCTTCTCTGCCAGCCCCACCTGCCGCAGCAGGTCCAGCCCCCGCTGGTAGGCCGCCTGCCGGCTCAGGCCCAGCAGCTCCACCGGGGCCAGCATGATGTTTTCCATCACGGTCAGGTGGGGGAAGAGGTGGAAGGACTGGAAGACCATGCCCATCCGCCGGCGGATGGCGCTGAGCTCCCGGGGGCCGGCGCCGGTGAGGGTCTGGCCCAGCACCTGGATTTCGCCGGCGGTGGGCTCCTCTAAGCGGTTCAGGCAGCGCAGCAGGGTACTCTTGCCCGTGCCCGAGGGGCCGATGATGGAGATGACGTCTCCCTGGCGGATCTCTGTGTTGACATCCTTCAGGGGCGTGATGTTGGGATAGGCCTTTTTCAGATGGGCCACGGCAATGACCGTCTCCCCTTCCCGCCGGGAGGCCGGGCCGGGGGCGGCAGGCTTGCCCTCGCCCGCGATCCCTTTGAGGGTCCTGGGCCGACGCTTGGGGTCGATGCGCAGCTCTGCCAGATGCAGCAGCCCGGTCAGGGCCCAGGCCAGCAGGAAATAGATCACCGCCGTGACGATGAGGGGGAAGAAGGCCTCAAAGGTCCGGCTGCGGATCAGGTCGGTGGCCTTGGTCAGGTCCTCCACGGCGATGTAGCCCACCACCGAGGTCATCTTGACCATGGAGATCAGCTCTCCCTTGTACACCGGCAGGATGTGCCGGGCGGCCTGGGGAGCGATGACCTTGGTAAAGGTCTTGGTGCGCCCGAAGCCCAGGGCGGATGCGGCCTCCCACTGTCCCTTGTCCACCGCGTCGATGCCGGTGCGGATCATCTCGGAGACGTACACGCCAAAGTTGATGGAAAAGGCCAGGATGGCGATGATCACCCCGCTGAGGGGGGAGCTGGCAAAGACAATGTAGTAGAGCACCATCAGCAGCACCAGGGTGGGAATGCCCTGGATCAGCCGGATGAACGCCGCGGCCAGTTTGGACGCCGCCCGAAACCGGCTCCGCCGCACCAGGCACAGGCCAAAGCCCAGCACCGAGCCGATCACCCCGGCACACAGGGAGATGACCACCGTCACCCCCAGGCCGGAGAGGATCATCTGCCAGCGGTTCTCCTCCACAAAGGTCTTGCGGAAGCTGTCCTGCAGCCCGGCCCAGAAGCCGGCGTCCTCCTCCGTCTGGCCGCCCAGCTCCTCCATGTTTGCCACCACCACTACGATGCCGCCATAATAGTCGGGCTCGGAGAAGTACATCCGCTCGGCCCGCTCCTCGGTGACCGTGACACCGCAGGCCCCCAGGTCATATTTCCCCGCCTGGATGCCGGCGATGAAGGAGGTCAGCTCCACATTGTGGATGTTCAGGCCATAGCCATAGGCCTTGCAGAAGCGGACCAGGATGTCCACGTCGTAGCCCACGATCTCCCCGTCCTTCACATAGGCAAAGGGGGCGGTGCTGGCCTGGGCGGCAAATTCCAAAATGCCGTTGGGGGCGGGCAGCTGCTTCCAGTCCTCCACCACCTGGGCGCTCTTGTCGGTGCCGAACCAGATCCCCTCGATCTCCTCCATGGTGCCGTCGGCCTGGATGCGGGCCAGAAACTCGTTCATCTGATCCCGCAGCAGCGCCCCCTGCTCCGTCTTGGGAAAGGCAAAGGCATAGCCGTCCTCGGTCAGGTAGTCTGGCAGGTAGGTCACGGCCGGGTTCTCGGCGCACAGCACCCGGGCCATGGGCTCATCCATAAGGAAGGCAGCAATCCTGCCCTGCTCCACCGCCAGGGCCATGTCGGCATAGGCCGTGTAATACTCCTTCGTTGCCTCGTGAATGTAGGTATCGGTATACTGGTCGAAGGTAGACCCCGTCAGCACGCCGATGGTCTGGCCATCCAGCTGGCGGATGTCGGTGATGGCGGTGCTTTCCTCCCTCTGTGCCCCGCAGCCGGTCAGGAAAACGGCCAAAAGAACGGCCAGCAGAACCGGCAGCGTGCAGTACCTGCGGCGTTGTTTCATCCCACTCACTCCTTCTGTGATGGTGCAGTGATCCGGGTCCCCTTCCGGCCCTGCGCCGGGTGACCATCACCGCCCAGATTTAGCAATTTCCGGCATCTTCCGGCAGCATTCGCTGCCATTCCTGTTTTTTAGTGTAATAATAATTCCGCCATTGTAAACCGGCTGCAAAAAAATTTGCTTTCTTTTGCGCAGAATTTGCCGCAGACGCGGAACAGGCGCAGACAACCCACCGGTTGTCTGCGCCTGTTTTTTGTCTCCGGGCCGGTGCGTCCGGTTCCGCCGGGGTCTGGCCCCCGCAGGCATACCCATGGGGCCCCATTGCAGCCCCATCGGGTCCATCAGGGCACAGACCCCTTACAAGGTCCCCAAACCACCCTCCTCTCTTTCCGCAGGCGGGGGCTGAAGAAACCGCCCGTAAGCTGCGCTGGTATCGTCCCGCAGCTTGAAGCGGGGCACCGCTGTGAAATCCGGGTCCGCCGCCTGGCGGGCAAAGAGCTCTCCGGCCACCGGCGCGATCCCCCGCCGCGCCACCCGGCGGTGGAGGGCGGGCAGGGGCAGGCCGGTGAAATCCAGCCACTGTCCAAAGCCATCGGTACACAGCAGGATGCTGGCGCACACCGCCAGCGGCAGGGTGAGGCGAAGGGCGTGGGCGATGCCCGCCCCGCTGGGGTCCAGCACCCAGTAGCCCCCGGGGCGGTTGGCCAGGGCCCGGTGGCGGCGGAGGGTTTCCCGGATCAGGGGCAGGCAGGCGGCAGGGGGGCGGCCCAGGCGCCGCCCGTGGGCCCCAAGCTCCGCCAGGGCCAGGGCGTCCAGGCGGCCCAGGGCGGTCTCCCGGACGGTGAGGAAGCTCCCGTCCCGCTTCTGGATGCTGCACAGGCAGTCCCCCAGGAGGAAGAGCTCTGCCCACGCCCCCCGGCAGCGCAGGACGGCAAGGCCTGCTGTGGGCATATCTCCCCCCTTCCATTGGGCGCGGATATGGGCCATCCCTCTGCCCAGGAGGTCTGCCAGGTCCAGATCCAGGGGCAGGTGCTCCTCCAGCCAGCGGGCGGTTTCGCCGGCAAACCAGGCGGCGTCGGTACGGGCGGTCTCCATACAGGGCGGGGCGTCGGTGAGGCCGGTGGCCCCGTCGATGACGTACAGATACCCCGGCCCGCCGCCTACGGCGTCCTCGTTGCACCCGCCTGCACCGGGGCAGGTGAACAGGTCCCGGGGGGACAGGATGGTTTTCTTCCGGCACTGCAAATCCAATTCTTTCTTCCTCCTTCGCGTTTTTGCGGCAAAGATAGACGCCTGCTGCAAGATATGTTAAAATATGGAACAGCAACTTCCCCTCCCAAAATGAGATGGAGGTGTATTGTATGGCCAACCTCGACAACACCGTCCTGGCCGCCGTCCTGCTTGCCCTGTCCGGCCACACCACCCAGGCAGGCCTGTGGTTTGAGATGATGTTTGGAAAGCCGGAGCTGGACGCCAAGGAGGACCGCTTCTTCCGCGGCCTCACCCCCAACCGAACGCGTCAGGAGACCCTCCCCCGCTCCTGGTGGCCCCTGCGGGGACAAGACACCCGCAAGGTCTTCGAGGACCAGATCAGGACATATTTCCTGTCCTACGTGGACAAGGAGCACTTTGACCGCCAGCTTCGCAAGATCCTGCACGTCTGCACGGCCATGGGGGTCTCCCCTTCCGCACAGCATGCCCTGGCCCAGCAGAAGGACCCCCAGGCCCTCATCGAGTATTTCTTCCTCTGCGCCAGGCAGGAGATGAAGGCCAAGAGTCTGCCCCAGGTCTATCTGGCCAAGCACCCGGAGCTCCTCCCCACCATCCAGGCGCCCGCCCCTGCCGCCCAAGCGCCGTCGGGAAAGGTCCTCATCGAGGAGGGCTGTGTCCTTGCCCAGGTCCACCCCTCCTTTCTCCCCCGGCAGGACCACCGTGACTCCCCCTTCTTTGGGCAGTTTGCCGCCGTGCGCCGGGGAGGCGCCCGGTGGCAGGTCCCCTACAAGGAACTCTTCGGCTCGGCCAAGGCGGGGCAGGGGGAGTACATCGAGGGGCAAACCCTCACCTACGCCTATGAGGACTGGCAGGCCGACCTGCGCACCCCGGTGGTCAGCCTGGATTTTGACCGGGAGCTGGAGGCAGAGCGGGCAGCGGCGGCGGCCTTGGGCTACCGCCACCATCCCCCCAAGCTCTGCCTGGCCCACTATCTGGAGTGGAAGGAGGAGGAGACCGGCGGTCTGTCCTCCGCCCTGACCCTGACTTTCGGGCAGTCCGGCTATCTGGAGCACCGGGTCTATCAAAAGGAGCTGGCCCGGAACCCCAGGGAACAGCTGGCCCTGCAGGAGCTTTTCCGCAACGCCAAGGGGAACATCCACAGCCTGCGCTACTGTCCCTGGGCCGCCTGCGGCGGCGGCGTGTGGGTGATCACCCGGGACGGCTTTCTGGTCCTCTCCCTGCGCACCAATGTGGCCGAGGAGCCGGGAAAGCTGGGCTACAGCTCTTCCGGCAGCTATGGCCGCTACACCGAGCAGGGCGGCCGCCAGCTGGACAACACCCCCGGTCTGGCCATGTGCAAGGAAGTGCGGGAGGAGCTGGGGCTGGAGGACCTCTCCCCCCAGGAGCTGACCCTCATCAGTCTGGGCATCGACCTCAACCGCTGCCTGATCCAGTTTTCCTATCTGCTGGAGAGCTCACTGACGGCGGAGGACCTGTTTTTCTGCCGCCAGGACATCGCCACCACGGCAGACGAGCAGGTGGTCTTTTTCGTCCCCCTGGACACCCCCGACCTGTGCTGGTCCCTGCTGGAGCAGTGCGAGTTTGAGCCGGGGGCCGCCTACAGCCTGGTCCGGCTGCTGCAAAAGCGCTTCGGCACCCCTTGAGGCCGGGGCCCGTCTGACATCCTTTCCGCCAAAGGCCCCCTTGGGGAACGCCCGGCTCTGGCCGGGCGTTCTTTTTTTGTCCCTGCCGGGGTCCTCACTTCTGCTTCAGGGCCAGGCACAGCCGGCCGTCCTCCTGCAGATTCAGCTGGATGTTGCGCAGGTGCTGCTCATAAAAGCGCTGGCGCTCCTGGGGGGAGAGGAAGATACGGGTCTTGGCCAGGGCTTCCTCCAGCAGGTCATAGACGTTTAGTTGCAGGGCCTGCTTGAGCTGGCAGGCGATGACGCTGCGCAGGGCCACGCGCTTGATGTCCTCGCTGTAGCCCTGGTAAAAGTCGTCCATGTAGGCATAGCAGATGCCGCTGTTGGCCAGGGCGGCCTTCATGTCCGCGCCGAAATTCTCCCGCTCCACCAGGAACAAAAAGCGGACCTGGGGCATGGTGCTCACCAGGGCCCAGTAGTCTGAGTCGCTGGCCACGATGACGAAGCTGCCCACGTCGTTCTCATAAAACTCCTTGCAGGCCCGGGAGATGAGGGTGTGGTCCACCAGGGACTTGTTCTTCTTCAGCCGGGGCACCAGCACATGCTCCACCGGGATGGCAATGTGCTGTTCCAACAGGGGCCAGGCCGCAGCACTGTGCTCGTCGTCCATGAGGATCACCTTGCAGAACTTCTTTGCCCCCTCCCCGCCCAGGGCCTTCAGGGCGGCGCAGAGCTTATAGGGGTCGGAGTTCTCACAGTCCACGATGAGCACCGCCTCCGTGCTCTCCTCCAAAAATTCATAGATACTTCCCTTCACCAGGCTGCCCGCGTCGCAGACCTTGCTGGTGTCTGTAAAGTAGTCGTTGTTGGCCTCATACAGGCGGCGGACGAAGCGCAGGTCGCAGGAGAAGAGGTTCCCCTCTTCCGCAATGGGCTCCCAGTTGAGCAGGACCTGATAGGGCAGGCGGTCCCGGTGGCTGTAATACTGCTGGGCCGCCGCCTTTGCCCCCGCCTCCGAGAGCCAGGCGGGCAGGACGAAGAGGCTGCGCAGGTATTCCCACTTCAGCCAGCCGGGAAAGAGGCTCTTGCAGTTGTTCAGCCGGTCAGAGAGGATGCGGTTGAGCTCCACCACGGTCTGGTTGGGGGTGTGGCCTTTCTTAAAGAAGCGCACCCCATCCGCCGTGAGCTGGCGGATGCTCTCTGCCGAAACGTACTCCGGCATGTTCAGGATGCTGCGCAGCTCCATGCGGCGGGCTGTATCGTGGATGGCCTTGTAGTTGCGCACGATCTGGGTGCGCAGCTGACAGAGGTTGCGCACGATGCGGGCGTTTTTGTCCTTCTCCAGGCGCTGGAAGATTTCTTGCTCCATGGGCGGGAAGGGCTGGTCGAAGATCTTGCGGGGGACCCCTGAGAGATACCCCAATTTGGAAACGATGTCATAGGTGCTGTTCTGGGTCATTTGTTCGGTGGTCGGATACATGGTTGCAGCCTCCTTTTGTTCGGAATTTTTTCTACCTGGATAGTATCACAGCATCCCGCTTCCTTCCAAAACACAAACGGCACACAAAGTGCGCACCAACGAGCCCCAAGTCCAGCTCCGTTTGTGCGCACCTTGTGCGCACTTTGTGTGCCATCTGCTGCAGATGACAAGATTGTCCCTGGCAGGCTATTATAGGGCCAAGCAAAGAGAAAAGGAGGTCTTTCTTATGAACCAAGCCCAAGCATCTCCCCAACGCGTCCGCCCCATGGCTCCTGTCAGGCGTTGCACAACACGCCGCCTGTACAAATTCCTGCTGGCGATCTTTCTTTTCCACACTCTCGTGGAGCTCGTGGCCAACGGGACCGGCATCCTGGCCCAGGTGCGGCAGTTTCTGGTGTCGGTCTTTTGGGTCCCCGCAGACTGGATCGGCGGGCCCCTGCCCCTGCACCAGAAAATCGTTTACCAGGTTGTCACCTTTTGCCAGGCGCTTCCCTTTTGGGATGTCCTCTGGTGGCTGTGCGGTCTGCCCTCCCTGGCCATCCTGGCCGCGGTGTTCCTGGTGCCCAGGCTGTATCGCGCTCTGAGCCGCCGCACCCTTCACTACGCGCCCCCCCGCACCCACTACCGCAACGCCAGGGCAGGCCGCCTGACGCCCCCAGCCCCCAGCCTGCGCTGCCGGTGGATCACCTCCGCCCGCCTGCGGCGGCTGCGTCGGGAGAGCCTGCCCCAGACCGAGGCCCTCTGCCGCCGGGCCGCCCAGGCCTGCCTGGTCCAGGCCATGAGCCAGAACGGCATCGCAACACCCTTTCATCTGTTTCAGGACCTGGCCGTCTATCCCCACTGGTCCCTGGGCAAGAAGCTGGCCGGGCTGGTCTCCCCGGCCTACCGCACCCTCACCATCACCCGGGACCGGGACGGCCGGGTGGGCTGCTTTCTGGGCAGCCGCCCCTTCGCGGCCCTGGAGGACGGGACCTATTGGCTCTGGGAGAACGGCCAGCGGGAGCTGGTGCTCCAGCGGCAGCCCCCCGCCGCGGTGCTGGGGGCCGTCGTGCAGATCCAGGTCAGCCATTACGGAAAGGAGACGATGACAGTATGACCCCCATTGGAAAGACCCGCTGCCTCTTGTGCGGAAAGGTGTCCGGGGAAACGGTATTCTATGCCTCCCCCCTGTCCGCCAGCATCGCCGTCGGCCGCAGCCGCACCGGCCGCTACCGTCTCTTTGCCAAGAGCGACGGCCGGGAGGTCGCCGCCGCCTGGCTCAGTGAGCGCCCGGAGGTCCACAAGGACTCCGGCCAGATCACCAAGATCGTCGGGGCCCTGCGCTTCCGGGACGACGAACACCCCCACCCCTTCCTCCTGCGCAGCAGGAACCGGGTCTGCCCCCACTGCCTGGAACGGGGCACGGTGACCCAGCTGCCCCCCGGGGCCGGCCTGGCCCCCGCCTTTCTCATCGGCGTGGCCGGCCTGCCGGGCACGGGAAAGTCCGTGCTGCTGCGCTCGGCCTTCACCGGCAAAAGCGTGATGGCCATTCGCCAGGCCCTGGGCAGCTTCCGGCTGGAGGCCGGCATGAGCAGCGAATATGAGGTGCCCGAGGCCACCCAGCTGGCCCAGAGCGATCCCATGCACCTGCTCAAGGTCCTGCGGGTGGTGGACCCCCAGGGGAAGCTGACGGCCCTGATCTACCTGAAAGACAGTCCCGGCGAGCTGTTTGACCCGGAAAAGTTCGGCACCGAATCCTGGGAAAAGCACTTTGCCCCCTTCGTACATGCCGACGCCATGCTGTATGTCATGGATCACCATGCCGTCCAGGCCGCCGGGGCCCCGCCCCCCCAGCAGACCGGCGACCCCCACCCCTTCCTGCAGGAGCTGCCCCGCAGCATTCCCACCGCAGTGGTGCTGACCAAGGCAGACAAGCTGGCCGACCACCTCCCCCTGCACAGCCGGGACGGCCAGCGCCTGCTGCTCAATCGGGCCTCCCCCATCTTCCAAAAGACCTCCCCCCAGCTGGAGGCCGTGTCCCAGCGCATGGCCCTGGACCGGCAGCTGCTGCTGGAGCTGGTCCCCTACCTCTCCCTGTCCCCCCTGGCCCACAGTGAGCAGGCAGGCTACTTTACCCTCTCCTCCGGGGTGGATGGGCCAAAGGGGTCCTTCGACTACGCCGCCGGGTACAACCAGTTCCTCCCCTTCCTCTTCCTGCTCAACGCCATGGGCCTGGGCTGCTTTGCGGGAAAGGAGGCGGGATGATGAACTGCCATCCCTTCATCTATGGGAAGGGCAAGCGCTTCCAGTACGGAACCGAGCTCATCGCCCCCATCCTGTCCCCGGTGGCCCAGGAGTTAGAGTCTCTGGCCGCTTACGGCAGCTGCACCCACAGCCGCAGCATCCGCTGGGGCTGCCTGCGGGGGGGAGACCGGTATCTCTCCTTTGCCTTCTCCCTGCCCCAGGGCAGCGCCGCCGACCGGCGGGCCCAGGTACGGGTGGTCACCTTCGTCTTTCCCAAGGGCCAGGGCTGTCCCCTCACCCCCGCCCTGCTCCAGGCCCTGCCCGCCCTGACCCTAGAGGAGGTGGAGGCCCTGGCCCGGTCCGGGGACACGATAGCGGCAGAGGACCTCTGCCCCGCAGCCTCCACACCCCTGCCCCCGCCCTCCCCCGACTTTCTGGCGGCGGTGGTCTCCACCCTCTTTTTCCAGGCCGTCAAGTCCGGCCGCCCCGCCCTGCTGGCCCAGGCAGACCCGGAGGAGCTGCTGGCCGCCCTGGCTGTCCTGCCCCCCTGGCTGTTAGAGGAGGTCACCTTCAACACCGACGTACAGGCGGTCTCCGAGCCCCTGCAGCTGCTCAACGTCTGGACGGCCCAGGCCAAGCAATACGCCGAGCGCACCAATTACTCCGGCGCCGCCCGGAACCAGCGTCTCTTCTTTTACCCGGACGAGAACGGGGTGCGCCTGTATGTAGACGGGCTGGAATGGGCGGCCGCCCGCTTTCTCCGCCTCTCCCCCGCCCAGCAGGAGGACCTCTATGCCCAGTGCGGCCGGGATCTGCCGGCCCTCATCGCCCGCCTGCACCGCCCCGAGGCCCACCCCCACACAGCCCGCCGCCCGGCATCACCGGCCCAAAGGCCGCCCCGCCGGACCCTGGACCCCGCGCTGGGCCGGGGCCTGCTGGCCGCCGGGACCAGCCTGGTGGGGCTGGGACTGGTGTGCAGCGCGCTGCCCCTGGGGGCGGGCTGGTTCTCCCTGTGTCTGTCGGCCAATGCCCTGTCCTTTCTGGCCGTGGCCCTGCTGGGCTGGCTGGCCTGCACCTGGGTGGCTTACCTGCTCCGTGACACCCAACAGCGCTATGTCCGGGCCATTCAGCGCCACGCAAGCCCTGACCTGTGCCAAAAGCTCTTCCGCCGCAGCCTGCTCCTTGCCCTGGCCGCCTCGGCCGCCCTGGTGCTGCTGCTGTACCTGTCCGGCCTGACCGTCACCGGGGAAGAGAGCAGCCGGAGCTGTTCCCTCCTGCTCCAGACCGCCCCCGGCCGGCAGACGCTGGCCTTTGGGGCCCTGGCCGGGGGGCTGGTCTGGGCCCTGGCCGCCTCAGGCCGTCTGCTCCTGCTCAGCCGGGAGCGTCTGGCCCTTCTCCGCCCAAGAAAGAGAGGCGATCTGTCATGCTGAAATTCCTCTGGCTCCTTCTGGGGGGTGGGGCCCTGCTGGGGGCCCTCTGGCTGTCTGTCCAGGAGGGGCAGTGGCGCAGGCAGCAGCTGCGCCGGCGCTTTGCCGCCTACCTCCAGACCAGTGACGGCAGCCGCCACCCCATCGTCAGCGAGGAGACGGTGGTGGGCCGCTCCCGCCGGGCCGCCGACCTGGTCCTGTCCATCCCCGGCGCCCGGACCAGGGCCCAGAAGGCCGCCCTGGGGGACATCGCCCCCTGCCACCTGGAGGTGCTGCACCGGGAGGGGGGGTACTATCTGCGCAACCTCCAGCCCCGGCGGCAGCTGTCGGTCCTGCGGGAGGGCAACTGTCTGGTCCTCCCCCTCTCCCCCGGCCAGGAGCTCCCCCTGCTCCACGGGGACGAGATCCGCCTGACCCGGGCACTGTCCCTCTGGTTCTGGGAAGGGGAGGTGTGCTGACCATGTTTGACCGCGCACGCCGGAAGAGGGAGCTTCTTCTGTGCCTGCTCTTCCTGCTCTTTTCCCTGAGCTTTGCAGGCTGGTTCCTGTGGCAGAG
The DNA here is from genome assembly GCA_019115225.1 of Candidatus Evtepia faecigallinarum. Classification (GTDB taxonomy): domain Bacteria; phylum Bacillota; class Clostridia; order Oscillospirales; family Oscillospiraceae; genus Evtepia; species Evtepia faecigallinarum. The sequence continues at coordinate 3,868 of DXEA01000023.1, read as the reverse complement.
CGGCGGGGTGCTGTCCGTCCCCCTGTGGACAACGGCGGACGGACACCGCTACTATCAGCTGGTGGAGCGCGCCCTGCTGCCCTGGTTTCCTCTGCTGGTGCTGGCCGTGAACGGGGTGGTGGCGGGGCTGACCCTGTGGGGGCTGCGGCGGCGGGCCTATCTGGCCGGCTTTGCCGTGTGCCTGGGGACCCTGCTGCTCTTCTCCTGCACCCTGCAGGCCTTCTTTGCCGGGTATGGCAAGCATCTGCTCACCCTGGCCCTGGGGGCGGGGGCGGCCTTTCTGGCCGTGTATTGCAGCCGGGTCCGTCCCGCCGGGACAATTCCCGGGACAAAGCTCCCCCTGACCCATCTGCTGGCGGGGGCCATCCTGGCCCTGTCCCTGCTGGGCCCCCTCTTTGGCGCCAGCGTCAACGGGGCCCGGGCCTGGCTGCGGCTGGGGGGGCTGTCCCTGCAGCCGGGGCAGCTCCTGCTGCCTCTGCTGGTGTGGTATGCCGCCAGCCGCTTCCCCTGCCGCAGCCTGGGGGAGATCCGCCCCTTTTTCCTGCTCTGTCTGGCCGCCATCCTCTCCCTGTGCCTCACCAACGACCTGGGGGGCGCGGCCATCTTGGTGGTGCTGATGCTGGTGGCCTGCTGGTACCTCACCGACCGGCTGACGGTCAGTGCCGGCCTGCTGTGCTCCCTGTTTGCCATGTTCCTGATCTTTGTCCGGCTGCGGGGCTCCGCTGTCCTCTCCCGGTTCAACAGCTTCCAGGCCTTTGCCGAAGGGGCCGGGCAGCAGTACCAGGCCCTGTACGCCCTGCTCTCCCACGGCCTGCACGGCAGCGGCGTGGGGCCGGAGGGCCGCTATACCCTCACCACCACCGTGACCTATGCCCAGAATGACCTGGCCGCCCTGCTCCCCCTGGGCATCCTGGGGCTGGGAGCCATGCTCCTGGTCCTGCTGGCCTTTGCCGGGCTGCTGCTGGGGCCGGCCCACAACCCCGCCGCCTCCCCCTACCATGTGGTGCTGCACAGCGGCGCGGCGGCCACCCTCTTTGCCCAGGGGATCTTGAACCTGGGGGGCAGCCTGAACGTCCTCCCCTTCACAGGGGTCACCTTCCCCCTGCTCTCCAGCGGCGGCACCGCCCTGCTGTCCGCCGGGGCCCTGCTGGGCTTCTGCCTCAGTGCCATCGTCTGGGGGAGCAGCGGCGCAGAGAGGGCCCGCCCCCATGGGGCCGGACTTCTGCTCTTTCCCCCCAAGCCCCCCGCCTTTCTCAGGAGGTATCTGCCATGATCCGTCGCCTGCAATGCAAACGCTGGCTCTATTTCGCCATGGTCCTGTGTCTCTTTGCCGTCCTGCTGGCCGGTCTCATCCACCTGGCCGCAAACGGCGCCGCCCATGTGCGCGCCATGGACGCCCGGCAGTTCCAGGCCTTCGCCGATGGGCCCCAGGGCAACATCGGCTCGGTCTATGACAGCCGGGGGGACCTTCTCTTCTCCCCCGGCCAGCCGGTGGACCGGTCCGTCTACTCCCTGGTAGGCTCCCTGTCCCCCATGATCTCCAACTGCGTGGTCCAGTGTTTCCATGGGGACCTGATAGGCTGGCAGGACTACTCCCTCTGGCAGGGCTCGGCCAGCCTGGAGGGCACCGGCAGCGACCTCTTCCTCACCCTGGACGGCCGTACCCAGCAGGCGGTCACCGCGCTGTTGGAAGGACACAAGGTCTCCGGCCTGGTGGCCGCCTGCGATGCCTCCACCGGCGCCCTGCTCTGCCTGGCCTCCACCCCGGCGGCGGGCTCGGAGGAGGACGTGACCACCCTGCCCGACGGCGCGCTGCTGAACAAGAACCTCTACCCCACCACCGCCGGCTCCACCATGAAGATCGTCACCACCGCCCTGCTGATCGAGCAGGCCGGGCCGGAGGCCCTGGCCGCTTTTCGCTGCGCCTGCACCGGCAGCGACACCCTGGCCGCCGACGGCACTGCCATCGTCTGCAGCACCCGACAGGGGGAGCAGGACATCGTCTCCGCCCTGGGGGTCAGCTGCAACGTCTACTTCGCCAACGCCGTGGAAGAGTTCCTGGCCGTCGATGCCACCAATGAGGCCCTGGCCCGCTGCGGCCTGGCCCCCCAGCAGGAACGCAAGGACCTGCAAATGATGACCTATTCCCCCTCCCAGGTGACCTTTACCGACCACACCTTTGCCTCGGTCTGGTCCCTGCTGGGCCAGGTCTCCACCGTCTCCCCCCTGGATATGCTCCGCTTCACGGCGGCCCTCTTCCATGAGGGACAGGCGCCCACCCCCTATCTGCTTGCCGCCGCGTCCAGCCGAGACCATACCCAGCTGCGCTTTCAGGCCGACCCGGACCGGCAGGCCATCCTCGCCCCGGAGACCGCCCAGCAGGTCACCGCTCTCTGGGCCCAGGCCTATGCCGCTTACTACGACACGGACCTGTACACCCCCTACGTCACCGTGGCCAAGACGGGCACCGCCCAGCAGGGGGACGGCCAGGTCAACAAGCTGCTGCTGGGCTACAGCCAGGACCTGGACGTGGTCTTTTTCCTCTCTCTGGAAAACTGGACCGCCCAGTGCGGCGTGACCCCCCAGGAGGTGGCCAACTGTCTCCTGGAAAACTTGGCCGCTTCTGACTGAAGGCCGTATTTCTCCGGCGCAAAAAAAGTCAGCACTGCTATGCAGTGCTGACTTTTTTGCCCCTGTGCAGGCCGCCGCCTGAACTTCTCGCCCCCTCCATACTCCGTGGGCGGTTTCTCCGCCCTGTCCGGCAGGACCGGAAGGATTTGAGTTGGGCTATCTTTTATGCTATAATATGATAAATGATATTCCTTTTCCGTACAGGAGGTGGCATCATGGCGGAACAGCCGGACAACCGCACCAGTTGGACCCTCACCCGGGAGCAGTGGTTCCAGGCCGTCTGCTTTGCCCTGTGCTTTCTGGCCTTCATGCTGGCGGAGGCGGCGGTGAACACCCGCGCGGCGGCTCTCCTGGGCCCGGAGCGGGTGAACGTCGTCTACGCGCTGGGCCTGGTGTGCACCGGCCTGGGCTTTCTCTCCTTCTCCCTGCTGCGCAGATTGGTCCGGGGGGAGGGAGGGCGGAAATACGCCGCCTTCCTGGCGGGGGCGCTGTGCGTGGTCTCTGCCGTCCTGTTCCTGACCACCGATCAGGCCGCCCTCTTTTCCCTGTGCGCCGCGCTGTGCCTGCTCTCCTGCGGCCACATCGGGGGCTGCGTTTACTACAACCACGCCATGACCTTCCAGGGCAGTCGCTGCACCGGACGGGCCACCGGCATAGGAATGGCCCTGGCGGTGCTGCTCCAGTTCCTGATCCAGAGCGTCATCCCCCTGGACATCATTTTCCTCATCAGCATCATCGCCAGCATCCTCCTGGTGATGCTTCTGGTGTCCAGAGCGCCCCGGGACTGGGTGCTGGCCGATCCGCTGCCCTATTCCGCGGGGAATCAGACCCAGAGGCGCACGGCCCTGATCCTGCTCACCGCCGTGACGCTTATGAGCCTGGTGTCCGGCATCATCGACGGGGTGATCACCGCCTTTGACAGCGCGGGGCAGTTTGACATCTACCACGGGGTGCGCCTGTTCTACGCCCTGGGCCTTGTGCTGGCGGGCGGAGCAGCGGACCTGCGGCAGCGGCGGCTTCTGCCGCTGGCCACAGCCTGCTTTATCCTCCTGTCCTCGATTTCCACGGTGCTGCTGTCCACCCCCGCGGGGTACTTTGCCGGCGTGGCGCTGATGTATGTGTACAGCGGCTTCTATGTGATCTTCCTGACGGTGCTGTTCTGCGACTTCGCCCCCAGGACCTCCCGACCGGAGCTGTGGGCGGGGCTGGGACGGGCGGTCCGGAGCTTTGCCGTGGC